>JBLHNW010000047.1:0-13350 GCA_047622205.1 Paraglaciecola sp. | reverse complement strand
CGATAACCGTGCCAATAACAACTGTGGCATTTTCGGAAGCAAAAGCCTTAACCGCGTTACCAACCGTTTCGAATTCGTCTATTGAAAAATCCGGACCAGCAGTAATATTAACTAAGATACCCCGAGCACCTGATAAATCAATGTCCTCCAACAAAGGACACGCAATTGCACCTTCAGACGCTTCTTCTGCACGGTCTTCACCTGACGCAGAGCCGCTTCCCATCATCGCTGTGCCCATTTCTGACATGACCGTTTTAACATCGGCGAAATCCACATTGATTAAGCCAGGGCGTGTAATTAGCTCAGCAATACCTTGTACTGCACCGCGTAACACATCGTTTGCAGCACTAAATGCTTGCAATAGAGGTGTTCCCTTGCCCATCACTTTTAATAGTTTTTCATTTGGAATTGTGATCAGGGAATCCACATATTTAGATAATTCCTCAATACCTTGTTCGGCAAATTCCGTACGCTTGCGGCCTTCAAAAGGGAACGGTTTAGTCACCACGGCGACGGTCAAAATGCCAAGTTCCTTGGCTATTTTAGCTACCTCAGGTGCTGCACCAGTACCAGTACCGCCACCCATACCTGCGGTAATAAACACCATGTCAGCGCCTTCAAGACTCTGGCGAATATTTTCACGATCTTCCTCTGCCGCCTGACGGCCAATATTTGGATTGGCACCGGCCCCTAAACCTTTGGTAACCGTAGAGCCAATTTGCAAAGTCAGGTTTGCTGCTGAACTACGCAAGACTTGAGCATCAGTATTGACTGCGATAAATTCTACGCCCTCAATAGATTGACTAACCATGTGCTCAATAGCATTGCCACCACCACCACCTACTCCAATTACTTTTATTACAGCTTCTTCACTGTGACTATCCATTAACTCAAACATTTTTACTCTCCAGTTTTTGCGCTAAGTAAGCGGGTAAAAGTCCCCCGCCACCTTTAGTTCTTTATATAATATTTAACAGCGTTAGTTTAAAACTCACCTTTAAACCAACTTTGAATTCTTTGCCACACTCCATCACTGGTCTTATTTTTAGCTGCAAGTTTAGCTATTAGATGTTCCTTGCCATACAGCAATAATCCGACCGCGGTAGAAAATGTGGCGTCTTCAACGTATTCCGATAAACCTTTGATCCCTAGAGGTTGTCCAACCCTCACCGGCATTTGAAAAATTTCTTCAGCAAACTCTACTGCCCCTTCCATTTTAGCCGTGCCTCCGGTCAATACGATGCCCGCAGCAATTTGCTCTTCCAAACCACTGGCTCGAATTTCTTCATGCACCAACTCAAATAACTCTTGATAACGAGGCTCTATGACCTCAGCCAGTGTATGTCGAGACATAGCTCGGGAAGGCCTTCCTCCGACACTATGTACTTCGATAGTCTCTTCCATACTGACCATATCTTTTAGGGCACATGCATAGTTAATCTTTATCTCTTCAGCGTGGCTGATAGGCGTACGGAATATTTTCGCAATATCACTGGTAATTTGGTTGCCTGCCACGGGGATTACCGCGGTATGACGGATTGCACCATCGGTGTAAAGCACCATATCCATAGTTCCTCCACCGATATCTACTACACACACGCCTAATTCTTTCTCATCATCCGTCAGCACTGCATAACTTGATGCCAGGGATGAAAAAATGATTTGGTCAGCGGTTAATTCGCAACGTTCAACACATTTCACCAAGTTCTTAGCCATATCATCCGCACAAGTAATAATATGCGCTTGAGCTTCCATTCGAACGCCCGACATTCCAATGGGATTTTTTATTCCTTCTTGTACGTCAATGGTGAACTCTTGTGGTAATACGTGCAGTAAC
Source organism: Paraglaciecola sp. (assembly GCA_047622205.1). GTDB lineage: Bacteria > Pseudomonadota > Gammaproteobacteria > Enterobacterales > Alteromonadaceae > Paraglaciecola. The sequence goes on along the minus strand of JBLHNW010000047.1, from coordinate 11,513 downwards.
CTGCGCTCCGCCGCGATGGGCACTGAACGTGCAGCGTGCACCACATTGTCTACATCTTCCTGAGTCACTTCCTGATTATTGATCGGCACCATGCCGCTTTCGTTCTGGCACTGTACATGGCGTCCTGAAATGGCCATGAAAACGGAAGAAACGCGGCAGTCCGCCATTAATTCCATTTCATTAATTGCCCTTTGCACCGATTGAGCCACTAAATTTAAATCGTTAACCCCGCCCTTATCCATACCTTTAGAGGCATGGCTACCGACGCCAACAATACTGATGCTCTCATCATCCAAAAGCTCACCAACGATGGCCTTGACGTTACTGGTGCCTATATCTAAACCAACAATAAGCTTTCTTTCTGCTAACTTAGACATGTTGCTTACTTCTCACTGTGATTAACTCTCTTTTTGTTGCTCGACAATTTCAGTTTTCCAACCGACCGCCAGCCCTGTGTCATATCGTAAATCAACGTAATCAACTGCCTTATCCTGCTTATTTAAAAGCGGATAAAGATCAATAAAACGCTGCAAACGGTCAATAAATTCAGTACGCCCCAGATTCAATTTAATGCCGTTACTGAGTCGTACATTCCAGGCAAATCGTTCACTAAGAAACAATTCGCTTATTTCAAAATCCGCACCGCTCAGTAATGAACGCATGGCCAGATAACCCTGTAATGCGGTTTGTTCACTACCCCCGGGACCAAACAAACTGGGTAGAACAATGTCACTATTATTCATAAATGCTTGAAAAACGTCACCGAATTGGTTGAGTAATAGATCATCATTCCACATTGCCGCAGGTACTTGCTCCACAACATAAATTTCTAAACCATTTGGCCAGCGTTTGCGCACAGAAGCACGATATACCCAAGCTAGCGCCTCCACATCTTGATGAGCTTGTTCTACATCCAGATTAAAAAAACTGCCTGGTTGGCTGGTTCTTATTAATGCTTCTATTTCCCGATCATCAACAAACTGCCTCTGCCCAGAGACCATTATTTTTTGCACTGGGGCTTGTTGTTCGTCTTCAAGCCAAATACTAAGTTGCACTGCACCGTAAACTAACGCCGTGAGTAAGAAGGCCAAAAACACCATGCCACCCACATAGCGAAAATCTCCGCTTTGTTCGGATGTCGCCTCGACAGATTCTTCTACATTTGTTGGCAACTCGCTCATTTCGTCATATCCGTAGTCGCCAATATTGCCGCAGAAAGCTCCGCAAAGCTCATTCCAGATTGTCGTGCAGCCATTGGTACCAAACTTTTTTCGGTCATACCCGGAACAGTATTTGCTTCAAGCAGATAAAACTGGCCGGTCTCGTCTTGCATGAAGTCAACTCTGCCCCAACCTGAACCGGCGAGCGCATCAAACGCTTCCAGAGCCAACTCGCCCAGTTGCTGCTCTATATCGTCAGTCAAACCACTGGGGCAAAAGTATTCGGTACTATCGCTTTGATACTTGGCGGCATAATCGTAAAAACCACGAGGTGTAGACATGCTGATAGATGGCAGAGCTTTGCCATGTAATATGCTGACGGTATATTCTGAACCTTGAATGTACTGCTCTAACAAGACTTTACTATCATATTTAAACGCGTCTTGAATGGCAGTTTCTAGCTGAAGCGCATTCGTTACTCTGGCCATTCCTATGCTGGAACCTTCCTGCGCAGGTTTAACCATTACCTCATTCCCCAAGCGAGCCATTATAGCCCCACATGATCTTGCATCAAAGTCTCTTTTGTCAGCAATTTCAAATATTGCTGTGGGTAAACCTAAGGATTGCCAAATTTGTTTACTGCGAATTTTATCCATACACAAAGCTGAGCCCAACACATCGCTGCCGGAATAGGGCAAATTCAGTTGTTGCAGGGCGCCTTGCAAGGATCCATCTTCACCACCTCGACCATGTAACATAATTACCACACATGAGAAATTTTGGGTCAGTAAATCGGTTAATGGTTGTTCCGACGGGTCGAATCGGCAGGCATCCACACCGCATGCTAATAAACCGTTCAACACCGCTTGACCAGAATTTAGTGACACTTCTCGCTCGGCCGAGCTGCCGCCCAACATCACAGCTACTTTGCCGTAATTTTTTTGTCCGAAGGTGTCTACGCCACTCACAAATGCGCCCCTTTACTTAATTCCGCAATGTTTAGTTTCGAAGCCTGCAATACTTTAGCGATTTGACCAATATTACCGGCACCCTGAGTCAGAACAATATCTTGGTCACGGAGCAAATCAGCAAGTAGTATTGGCAGTTCCGCTTTATCCGCTACATAAATTGGTTCAATTTGACCTCGTTGTCTTATCGAGCGGCACAGAGCTTTACTGTCTGCTCCTTCCAAATGCTCCTCACCCGCTGAATACACTTCTAACAACAATAAAACATCCACCTGGGATAACACCTTTACAAAGTCTTCATACAGATCACGGGTTCGGGTATAGCGGTGCGGCTGATAAGCCATAACCAAACGACGATCAGGCCAGTTATTGCGGGCCACTGCGATCGTCGCAGCTACCTCAGTTGGGTGATGACCATAGTCATCAACGAGAATAGCTTGCCCTTTACCAGTGGAAAACTCCCCTAACGTCTCAAAACGTCGACCAATACCTGAAAAGTTGGCTAAGGCACTGACGATTACCTGATCTGTAATTTTCTCATCGGTTGCTACTGCAATGGCTGCCAGGGCATTAAGTACGTTATGTCTGCCGGGTAAGTTAACTTTGACATGCAGAGCTGGGAGACCGTCACGTACCACAGTAAATTCACTTTGGTTAAATCCATGATTAACATCTATTGCTCTAAGATCGGCGTCTTCAGTAAATCCGTAGGTCAAATATTTGCGGCCAATACGGGGTAATAACTGTCGTATAACTGGGTCATCAATGCACATTATGGCTAGACCATAAAATGGCAGGTTATGCAGAAAATCGATGTAGGTGTCTTGCATTTTTTGAAAGTCACCCTGATAAGTTTCCATATGATCTGCTTCGATATTGGTCACCACAGACACCATAGGTTGCAAGTGCACAAACGATGCATCGCTTTCATCTGCTTCTGCTATTAAATATCTGCTTGAACCCAATCTGGCGTTGGTACCCGCGCTATTCAGTAAACCCCCAATCACAAATGTAGGATCCAGGCCGCCTTCAGCGAATATGGTAGAAATTAAACTGGTAGTGGTCGTTTTACCATGGGTACCAGCAATCGCAATTCCATGTCTAAAACGCATCAACTCAGCGAGCATTTCAGCCCGTCGAATAACCGGTATGCGCTGTTGGTAAGCTGCATTCACTTCCGGATTAGTTGGATCAATTGCACTAGATACAACCACAACATTCGCCTGACTAATGTTACTGGCCAAATGACCAAAATAAATGGTGGCACCCAGATCGGCCAAGCGATTAGTCATGTTATTGGCCTGCCGGTCGGAACCAGATATCAAGTAACCTTCATTGAGTAAGACCTCTGCGATCCCTCCCATGCCTGCACCACCAATTCCGACAAAGTGTATATACTTAATCCGGCGCATTTCCGGAACATGGTATGGGATTTCGTTAGGTTTAATCATGCCGCTTGCTCCGCTAAATTTATACAGCACAGAGACACTTGTTCAGCTGCATCAAATTTTGCCAATTTTCTAGCCCGATCACCCATTTCCAATAAATGCTGTGGGCCGGCAAAACAGCTATCCAGAAGCTTCCCTAAACCGCCTTCGAATAATTCATTTTGTGGCAATAGATACGCTGCATCTGCATTAACTAGTGCTAGGGCGTTTTGTGTTTGGTGGTCATCAACTGCATGAGGTAATGGTACAAAAATCGCGCTTATGCCAGCTGCAGCCACTTCTGCTACCGTCAGTGCACCAGCCCGACAGATCACTAAGTCAGCCCATTTATAGGCAGATGGCATATCGTCAACAAACTCTTCGATCTGCCAGTTGCGGCTATTTTTTAAATTTTGCTGGTAAGTTGACTCAACGGCGGCTAAATGCCCCTTTCCACATTGGTGACGAACCTCGAAATCACTCAGTTCAGCCAAGGCTAGTGGCACTGCATCGTTCAATGGTTTGGAGCCTAAACTGCCTCCAACTACCAGAATATTGAGTGGCAATTGAATTTTTTTCTTACTTGGCAAGTTAACAAATTCCGCCCGTACTGGATTACCTACCCATTGATACTTAGCTGCATTTTTGCTTTTTCTGACACCCTCTGAATTTTCCGCCTGCTGTGCAACAAAAGTGTGCGCAAAGCCAGTCATTATTTTACTCGCAAAATATGACAACATCTTGTTGGTAAACCCTGGTACAGCATTTTGCTCATGCAGAATGAGTGGTTTCCCCACGGTCCATGCCGCGACTCCGCCAGGACCGCTGGCAAACCCGCCCATGCCCAACACCACATCAGGATCAAAACGTTTGATGATTTTCCGCGCCTGTACAATCGCTTTAACAATTTTAAACGGAGCAAGCAGCAATGCAGTAATTCCATTACCACGTACACCAGCCACATCGATAAAACTTATTGAATAACCTGCTTTAGGAACGATTTGTGCTTCCATACGTTCGCTAGTTCCAAGCCAATGGATCTGCCAGTTCTTCGCTGTTAAAAAGTCAGCCACCGCTAAGCCCGGAAATACGTGACCTCCGGTGCCACCAGCCATAATAAGTAATTTGCGAGTCATATTTCAGCCTCGCTTTTTTTAGTCTTACGCCGCTGTTTTACGCCTTCTACTGCTACGTCGATGACATCATCCATTATGTTAGTGACTTGCCGCTTGCCTGACTTAGGCGGTTTTTTAGGTGAGTTTCCATTGCGATTCATGGCTTGCACACCATCAACTCGCAATTCAAAATCTATTCTAATTAACAAGGCAACTGCGATCGACATAATAATCAGACTCGAGCCTCCGTAACTAAGCAATGGAAAAGTAAGTCCTTTGGTGGGAAGAACACCGACACTTGCTCCGACGTTAATTGCGGTTTGAATGCTAAACCAGATCCCAATCGCATAAGCCAGATAGGCGTCAAATGGGCGCTCTTTTTGTAAGGCCATATTACCCATCTTCAGTGCTTTCAGGACGATCATCAACATTAAAAATAAAACAACCACAACCCCTGCGAATCCAAATTCTTCGGCTAAAATCGCCATGATAAAATCAGTATGGGCTTCTGGTAAATATCCCAGCTTTTGTAAACTGTTACCCAATCCCTGACCAAAGATATCGCCACGACCATAAGCCATTAACGATTGCGTCAATTGATAACCACTGCCAAAAGGATCGGCCCATGGGTCTAAAAAAGAAGTGATGCGTTTCATTCGATATTCTTCAAACACAATCAATAAAGTCACGGCCAGGCTGCCTGTAAGTGCTAGGCCAAAAAACTGCCATAACTTTGCACCAGCTAAAAATAATAAACCAATGGTGGTACATAACATCACCACAACTGTGCCGAGATCAGGCTGCATTAAAAGTAAAACGGCAAGCGCAAAAAACACCACGAGAGGTTTAATAAAGCCCTTGATATTTTCCGTTACTTCTTCGTGTCGGCGAACCAAATATCCAGCTAAATAACAGAAAAAGAATAACTTAGCAGGTTCCGCAGCCTGCACGGTAATTGGGCCCAACACCAACCAACGTGTGCTGCCATTCACGCTTCGACCGACCACTAAAACAGCCACCAGTAACACAATTGCAAGTAACAATAACCAGGTATTACTAACCCGCCACCAGCGCATCGGAATTTGCATAACAATTAGGGCAGTTGTTATCGCCAAAATAATATAGATGCCGTGACGAATGGCAAAATGAAAAGGAGTACTAAATAATCTTGCTGCCACAGGCATGGAAGCAGAAGTGACAATCACTAGACCAATGCTCAGAAGTGCCAAGGCAAAAAGTATCAAATTGACATCGTAGGGACTTGGGCTTTCCGTTTTCATGTCATGACGTTGAGAGAACATTCGTACTAATGGATTATCTTTGTTTAATAAAGTATTTGTCATGCTGCCAGCCCCTCAACTGCACGAGCAAAACACTCGCCGCGCTGCTGATAATTCGCGAACATATCAAAACTAGCGCAAGCAGGAGATAACAATACGGTATCGTTTTCCGTCGCCAATAAAGCAGCTTGGTGAACGGCCTGCTCAAGAGTATCAACTTTTATACTGCCTGCTTTCAAGCCAGCAATTTGATCACCATCCTTACCCAAGGTGATCAATACATCTACCGAATTCTTTATTACTTCTCCAAGCTGTGAAAAGTCAGCGTCTTTACCTTCGCCTCCAGCAATCAAGATCAATTTACCCTGACAACTCTCGGCAAGTCCTCGAATCGCTGCGACTGTGGCTCCCACATTGGTCGCTTTGGAGTCATTTATCCAACAAACATTATTTTTCTTCGAGACCGTCTGGCAACGATGGGGTAAACCGCCAAATGTTCTGGCACCCTGCTTTATATACTCCGGCAGCAAGCCCGCTAACATAGAAATAGCTGCTGCAGCCTGAATATTGAGCATATTATGTGCTCCTACTAGTAGAGCGTCATGAGTGGCGAAAAAAGGTTGGCCATTGAGTACAATGCTATTAGTTACGCTATCCCAACTAAAACCGGTTTCAGCTCGACTAAGTCCAAACATTAAATCGGCACTTTGGTTAAATGGATAGGTTGCCAAGTCGTCTCGATTGCACACTTTATATGTGGCTTGGTGATAGATTTTCTGCTTCGCCTTTTGATATGTCTGACTGTCACCGTGGCGATCAAGATGGTCGTCGCTCAAATTCAGCAACGCGGCCACCAGTGGCTTAAGCGTGTGAATTGATTCCAATTGAAAGCTGGATAACTCCAAAACCACCATGTCTGTATCTTGCTCTAGCAAATCTAATGCAGGAATACCGATGTTTCCACCAAGTAAAACCTTTTTACCTGCAGCACTAAACATTTCAGCTACCAGACAGGTTACCGTTGATTTACCATTTGAGCCCGTAATAGCAATAACAGGGTGCCGATTAAAGTAAGCAAATAACTCGATATCACCAATCAGCTCAACCCCTTGTTTTACCGCAGTTTGAATCGCACTATTGGCCAAATCAATACCGGGACTGACAACAATGAGTTGGGCCTGAGACAATTTGGTCGAATCAAATTCGCCCAAATAAACGGGCACAGCTAATGATATTTCCAATTCCGGACGGCTATCCATGGCAGTGACATTCGCACCTTGTTTTGTCAAAAAGCGTACACAAGATTGACCTGTCAGGCCCAATCCTAATACTGCGACATTTTTGTTTAACAAGTTAAGCTGCGACATAGTTTAATATTTTTCCTCTATCTCAGTTTCAGTGTGGCTAAACCAATTAACACCAAAATCAAGGAAATGATCCAGAAACGCACTATCACTCGTGGTTCTGGCCAGCCCTTCAATTCGTAATGATGATGGATCGGCGCCATGCGAAAAATCCGCTGGCCGCGAAGCTTAAATGAGCCAACCTGTAAAATCACCGATAATGTTTCGATGACAAACACCCCCCCCATAATGAACAACACAATTTCCTGACGGACTAATACCGCCAAAATTCCTAAGGTGCCGCCAAGCGCTAAGGAGCCAACATCGCCCATAAAAACCTGAGCGGGGTAAGTGTTAAACCATAAAAATCCCAAACCCGCGCCTACTATGGCACCACAAACCACCACTAACTCGCTGGTTAAAGGCAAATAAGGGATGTTCAGATAAGCGGAAAAGTTTATGTTGCCAGTTGCGTAGGCAAAAATCGCGAACGCCCCAGCAACCATAATGGTGGGTACTATTGCCAAACCATCCAAACCATCGGTCAGGTTTACCGCATTACTGGTACCGACTAACACGAAATAGGTTACTACAATGAACCACAGACCCATTTGTGGCATGACTTCTTTAAAGAAGGGCACCAACAAAGCGGTTTCGGCAGGATTCTGCTGACTTGAATATAAATAGAAGGCCACGACGATTGCGATCACTGATTGCCAAAAATATTTCCACCGTGCTATTAAGCCTTTTGGATCCTTGCGCACAACTTTGCGGTAATCATCAATAAAACCGATAGTTCCGTATGTTACAACTACAAATAGTGTTACCCAAACATAGCGATTGGTTAGATCCGCCCACAACAAAACACTGATCACTATGGCAGCTAGAATCAGCAAGCCGCCCATAGTTGGAGTGCCGGACTTAGCCAAATGAGACTCTGGCCCATCATCCCGCACCATCTGACCTATTTGCATATGTTGTAACCAGCGGATCATTTTTGGTCCAATCATCACTGCCATCAACAACGCAGTAAGAGTGCTAAGAATGGCACGTAAAGTTAAGTACGAAAAAACGCTAAAACCGGCGTCAAATTGCTGCAACCATTCCGCCATCCAAATCAGCATGCAATACGCTCCCTAATGCGCTCGAACTTTCCCACAGGGGAGTCCTCCAGAGCAACAACAACGCGCTCCATGTGGGCGCTTCTTGAACCTTTAACTAAAATGCTAATATCTCTTTGCTCAAAGACAAGTCGCTCGTTTATATGTGCAACCAAATTCTCCAACTGGTTAAAATGCTTGCCTTTTTGCTTAAATATTTCGCTGGCACTTTGACTTAGTACTCCAAGAGTAAACAACTCATCAATACCCTTTTGCAGGGCATATTCACCTACTTTCTCATGGTAATAACGAGCTTTGTCACCTAACTCCCCCATATCGCCTAAGACCAGTACTTTACGACCGGCGAAACTCGCTAGTAGATCTATTGCAGCATTCACTGAAGCCACGTTAGCGTTGTAGCTATCATCTAAAATTTTAACTTGATTGGTGAGTTGTTTAACCTCTAAACGCCCCGTGACATGGGGCATAAGCCGCAGTCCCTCTTTAACATCTTGTAATGTTGCGCCAACACTCATAGCCAAACCTGCAGCGACTAAAGCATTACTTACGTTATGCATACCCGGTAAAGACAAAGATACAGAGATATTTCCCTTGGGTGATTGCAGTTCAAACTGAGCACAACCATCTAAGCCAAGGATGACGTCTTCAGCAGTGAAGTTTGCAGCTTTCTCTGTGGAGAACGTTTGAACATTGTCGGTATTCAACTTACCTTGCCAAAAAGCATAAAACTGGCTATCAGCGTTGAGTATTGCCAAACCTTTATCGTTCAGGCTCTTAAAAATTTCGCTTTTCGCCCTCGCAACTCCCAACAAACTTCCGAAACCTTCCAGATGGGCTGCGGCTGCATTCACTATAGTCGCCACATCAGGCTTAACTAAATTAGTCGTGTAGGCAATTTCGCCCAAATGATTAGCACCCAATTCAATGACTGCAAATTCATCATCTTTTGTTAGTCTAAGCAGTGTCAATGGCACGCCTATTTCATTGTTAAAGTTGCCTTTAGTAGCAAGTACCTTTCCTCTGCGAGAAAGAATTGCTGCGACCATTTCCTTGACTGTAGTTTTACCACTGCTGCCGGTTATGGCCACCGTTTTGGGTGCAACCTTGGCTTTGACTGCAGCGCCAAGTAAGCCCAATGCTACAGTCGTATCCTGCACCAATATCTGTGCTACATCGATATCCAGTTGCTTGGATACAATCACTGCAATTGCGCCAAGCTGTTGTGCTTGATCCACAAATTTATGGCCATCAAATTTTGGTCCAACTAAGGCAATGAATAGATCGTCTGGTGCTATTGTGCGAGTGTCAGTACTCACACCCTGTATAGTAATGTCTGCGTTATCAGCGCTAATTAACTCACCTTTAACCTGTTCTACCACCCAAGATAATGAAACCGGGATCATGGTGCATTCCTCTGTTTTTGTTGTTGTTGTACAAATGCTCGTTCGTCATAAGGCACTGTCTGTGTACCTATAATTTGATAATCTTCATGACCTTTTCCTGCGATCAAAATAATGTCATTAGTGTTGGCCTGTTCCTGCGCCAGCTTAATCGCCTGGCGTCTATCCAATTCAATCTGAATAAGCTCTGGACGTAAGCAACCTGCTAATATTTGCTCTGCTATTTGTTGCGGATCTTCAGTACGGTTATTGTCATTAGTGATAATGATATGGTCAGCAAAGTTTTCAGCTATTTCGCCCATTAATACGCGTTTGCCTTTATCTCGGTCGCCGCCACAACCAAATATGCACCACAAACTGCCCTGACAATGCATACGCAATGCTCGTAACGCCTGCTCTAGCGCATCTGGCGTATGGGCATAATCAACCACCAAACTGGGGCGATCAGTCCCGGTGAAGACTTCCATACGACCTGCTACTGGTGTAAGCAGGAAGGAAGCTTTTGCTATATCCTGAAGTGGCTTACCCAAACAAAGCTGCACACTAATAGCCGCCAGGACGTTGGATACATTAAATTTTCCCATGAGTGACAGTTGGATATCAGCCCTGCCCCAAGAACTAAGCAGTGAGAAATGACAACCGTTTGCATCATAACTAAGGTTTTGTGCAATACAAAACTGCTGCTCTGGCGCAAAAGAGTCAGGCGACACCTCTACCGAAAATAATACTGATGTCACATTCGCTGGAAGTTCATTAAGCCAATTCTGACTGTCTTGATCATCAGCATTTACTACTGCGAATCGTAAACCTGGCTGTTTCAACAACTGCCGTTTGGCCTTCGCGTAAGCAGACATAGTGTTATGGTAATCCAGGTGATCACGGGACAAATTAGTAAATACTGCGACGTCTGTTTTAAGAGCGGCGATGCGATGCTGAACCAGTGCATGGGAGGACGCTTCTAGCGCAATTTGAGTGACATTCTGTCTAGCAAAATCCGCCAATATACGTTGCATACTAATCGCATCTGGGGTTGTATTGATTGTGTTATCAAGTGCCTGCTGGCGATTATTTGTATCAAAAAGACCGGTTCCAAGTGTGCCAATCGAAGCCACTTTCTGACCAAGTAAACTCGCCAACTGACTGGTAAGTTGTACAGTCGATGTTTTGCCGTTGGTGCCGGTAACGGCGATCACCTCAAACTCTTCGGCCGGTGCATGATAGAAAGCAGCTGCCAGAGCCGACAGGTTCTGTGGGAGTTTATAAAAAGACACGATCAACGACTGCTCACGCATATCCAGATGACCATGGGATTGCGCATCATCACACTCAGCCAAAATTACCTTGGCACCCAAACTAATTGCCTGTGGTATGAAATCGCGACCATCAAGATCATGGCCACTTACTGCAACAAATCCTTTATGAATGGCAACTTCACGACTATCCAAGACCAAATCACTAATTATAATATCAGGCGCGTCTATATCAAATACCGCTAATAATGGCTTAATGCTCTTATATTCAGAGCTTTGAGTTTGCGCATTATTCTGGGTTACATTAGCCGTCATTAGAGACACTCTTTATTGAGGCTAAAGAAGAAACTGTTTTAGCATCGGGGGCTACATTTAACATTTGTAGGCTACCCGCCATAACTTTGGAAAATACCGGTGCTGCTGTGTCACCTGCATAGTACAAATCGCCC
>JBLHNW010000046.1:0-13431 GCA_047622205.1 Paraglaciecola sp. | reverse complement strand
CATAATCGGCACCCCACCAGCACTTTTTACGATATCTTCAGTGTTCCAGTAGACTCGGGGATCGTAAATAATTTTAGCTCCCGGATCCTTATCCAAGAAAGCTTTTGCTAGTAAGCCGACAATATAATATCCCTCAACAAAGTCGCCCTTTTCATCAAATAAGAAACAACGATCAAAATCGCCATCCCATGCTATGCCCATATTAGCACCGTGGCTGATAACGGCATTAGCAGTATCGGTGCGGCTTTCAGGTAGTAGCGGATTCGGAATACCATTCGGGAAAGAACCATCAGGATTGTGATGAACTTTAATAAACTCAATAGGCACTTGCTGCACATGTAAGGCCGCTTCAATGGCGTCTAAGGCGTCCCCTGCTGCGCCATTACCAGCGTTCACCACCAGCTTTAGGGGATGTCTAATATTGTCCGTGTTGATGTAACTCAACATATGCGCAACATAAGCCTGCATTACGGAAACTTGAGAATAATTCGGAGACGCCAATAAGGTATTAATATCAACCGAGCACATACCAGCGATAAAATCTGCGTCTGAGCACTTATTAGTTACATACGCTGATAATGCAGACTCAACATCCTCTTGACTATAAGTTTCGGCTAAATCACGGATCGCAAAAAGGCCAGTGTCACCGCTCACGGGTCTGGAATCCGTTTTTACCAGTTTCATGCCGTTATAATCGATTGGATTATGGCTGGCAGTGACTTCTACTCCACCATCCATAGCCAGATATTTAGTCGCGAAATAAATTTCTTCAGTGCCAGTCATACCAAGGTCGGTAACTTTGGCCCCACCATCAATTAATCCAGCTGCTAAGGCTAACTTAAGAGGTTGAGAAGTTAATCTGACATCACCTCCAACAACCACCGTTTTAACTTTCAAGTATTCTGCAAATGCGCGACCAATCCGGTAGGCAATATGCTCATCTAGCTGTTCAAGTAATTTGCCACGTATGTCATAAGCCTTGAAACAAGTTATTTTCATACTACTTCCCTTTTTTGAGCCAGGTATTCAGTTATTTTGATTCGACACGCCCGTAGCGATCAGAAAAACGCACAATATCATCTTCGCCCAAATAGGTTCCTGATTGCACTTCAATTAGCTCCAAAGGGATTTTCCCAGGGTTTTCCAAGGCATGGACAACCCCAACTGGAATATAGGTTGACTGATTTTCTGATAACAATAAGGTCTCTTCACCATTCGTTACTTTGGCAGTTCCAGCTACTACTATCCAGTGCTCAGCCCGATGATGATGCATTTGAACTGACAATTTCTGACCAGGTTTGACGCTGATACGTTTCACCTGAAATCGTTCTCCATTGTCTATAGAGTCGTAACTTCCCCACGGTCGAAATACTTCACGATGAAACTCAAATTCCGGGCGTTTTTCAGCAATCAATTGATTGACCACTTTTTTAATGTTTTGGACTTTGTCTTTATGGGCAACCAACACTGAATCTTTTGTTTCCACAACCACAACATTATCTAAACCAATAACAGATATTAACCTCTGTTCTGAATTTATGTAGCTGTTTGATACTTCGTTCAGGATAACGTCACCAATGACAACATTGTTATTAGCATCTTTATTCTTAGAGGTTTCCCATAATGACAGCCAGCTCCCTACATCACTCCAGCCAGCATCAAGAGGGACAACGGCGGCTGCGTCGGTTTTTTCCATAACTGCATAATCAATGGAGTCATCGGGGCAGTCGGCAAACACCTCGGCGTCTATCCTGACAAATTCCAAATCCGATGCGGCTGTTAAAATGGCTTTTTTACATATCGACATTATTTCTGGAGCATATTTCTCTAGTTCTTGTAAATAACGGCTAGCTTTAAACATAAACATGCCGCTATTCCAATAGTAATCACCCGACGCTACATACTTTTCTGCCGTGGCCAAGTCCGGCTTTTCAACAAATTGAGCAACTTCAAATCCTACCTCAGCAGCTGACACTACTTTTCCACTGCGAATATAGCCATAACCTATATGCGCCGAGTCCGGCACAATACCAAAAGTTACTAACTTACCTTGTTCCGCAAGTTTTTCCGCCTCAGCAATCGCTTTATGGAAAGCAGACTCATCACTAATAAGGTGATCTGCCGCAAGCACTAACAATACCGGATCTTCACCTTTCAAAGAAGCATGTAACGCCGCTAGAGCTATTGCTGGCGCAGTATTCCTGCCCACCGGCTCCAACATTATGCCACCGTGATGAATGTCTTCCTGACGCAATTGTTCTGCAACCAGAAATCGGTGTGCCTCATTGCAAATGATAATAGGTGAGCCAATATCAATACCTTCAAGCCGAGCGACAGTCTCCTGTATCATGGTTAATTCTGAAGTTAGACTCAAAAACTGCTTAGGTAACGCAGTTCGTGATTTTGGCCACAGTCTACTTCCGGTTCCACCAGCTAAAATTACAGGTTTCATCTAAATATCCTTTCTGTGCTAAAAATATTATTTTTGGTTTTTTCTTAGTTACAGTGCAGGCACAGTATTAAGGCTTGTTTGCTTATTCAACGTTCAAGCACCAAAATCCATTCACTAATCACCCTTGGTATAAGGCGAATGTAGAACTTCCACTCAATATCCATTAAGTGATCTACGCAATAATTGAACTCAACTGTAAAAACCATCATTCTGCGGTCCATAAATATGCTTTTTACGCAGCAACGTTCTCGATAGTGAGCGTGGTAAATATCGATAATTGGTGTAACAGATATTATCTAATTTGGCTTAGTAATACTCCGTTTATAAAAATTATCTTCTAATTATACACGATTCAGCCCCAACGCAGTAATGGATACAAGAGTAACATGACACAATCTATCAAGCCGACTAGCACGAAGCAGTGAAAAATATAACGCTCTGCCCTTTCCATCATGTAACGATCATATCATTGACGCGCCGACAGAACATTTGCTGAAAATCAATGTATTATTCGATATATTATTCGATGTATTATAGTGAAAAAATGAAGTGACAACAATGATAAATTGCAGCGTCAAGACGAAGTTATGCACCACAATCAAGCAATAATCGCTACCAGATGCTTATGTTGCTAGAGCCTCATTTTGGAGGTTATTCCGAAATCACGGATTGTGGGCTAATTTAAGGTCATGCTCACCTATTCCCCATATCATTTCAAAGTGTGTTTTGCCCTTGAATTTAAAGCCTTCCGTGTATCGTCCTTGAGTTTTCAGGCCCGTTTGATGAAAATTTGTAGAGTTTTGTAAAATAATTTTTTACATGGACAGTTTCGCTGTAGTTGCTGCGGTTATTACACTCCACCTACAGTCAAAATATCAAAGTTGTTGTTCTTTTCCTTTAGCCAAGCCAAGACTCGTTCTAGCTAGGCTGATACAATATATTTTTTACGGTCAGTGTTGCCTTTTCTACTTCACGAGTTTATTTACATGAATCAATTCAAGCAGCGTTTCGGGGGCACCCAGCGCGTATATGGTCAACAAGAAACCGAAATATTACGTCAATCTCACGTATGTGTTGTTGGAATAGGAGGTGTGGGGAGTTGGGTTGCTGAGGCACTCGCTCGAACAGCGATGGGTAAGATAAGCCTAATTGATTTGGACGATATATGTGTCACCAATACTAATAGACAAATTCATGCACTGCAGCAAACCGTTGGGCAAGCCAAAGTTGACGCTATGGCCCAACGAATTGAACAAATTAACCCTGATTGTCAAATACACTTAGTTGAAGATTTTGTCACGCCAGACAATGTACATTTACTACTTAATAACGACATGGACTATGTAGTTGACGCCACAGATAGTATTAAAGCGAAGGCAGCGATGATTGCCCATTGCAAACGCAATAAAATACCTGTGATTACTATAGGTGGCGCAGGTGGACAACTTGATCCCACCCAAATTGCCGTCGCAGATCTTGGTAAAACCATACAAGATCCTCTGGCTGCAAAACTGCGCTCAGAATTACGCCGCTTCTACAACTTTAGCAGTAACACTAAAAGACGTTTTGCGGTGGAATGCGTATATTCCACCGAACAATTACGTTATCCACAAGCTGACGGTTCGGTATGCAAGACTAAAAACTTAAGCGATGGCAGTGTAAAACTTGATTGCAATAATGGCTTTGGTGCCTCTGTAGCAGTCACGGCTACTTTCGGGTTTGTTGCTGCAGCTAGAGTAATGCATAAAATTATCGAGAGAGCGAATAGACAAAGTCCGTAGCGTTGGCCTTAATAATCTGAACTCCGAATAAGAAATGTCGGAAAATTTAATATTCCTTTATATTTCAATATAGATAGTTATATAGACTTTAAGTTGCAACGATACTTTTTAAAATCAAAATAGCTTGCCACAGCCAGCCAAATTGACACCAAAACAATCAATAACCAAGTATTTTCGGCTAATAGCATCACCCGCTCACTTAATACCGCGGTACCAAATATTAGCAGCAGGTAATAGGGAAGATTAAGGACACCAGCCAGTGCAACTATTTTTACCGATTGTTTGTTTGCCCCTTGAAAAAACATAAAAAATGCTAGGGAATTAATGTGGATCATAGCCAACATTAATCGTTTGAAGGATATTGAATCTACTTTGTCTTGCTGGTTTCCAAAGCGCCTTCCCAGACAAAAATTTATGCCCGAACCAATAGTCGCGGCCATGACCATTCCCAATGTGAGTAACAATATATCAGCGGTTTGGGGCTCGGATAACACTACCAAAACCACTGCAAAAAACTGTCCGGGGAAATAGAAACCCACATAAACAATCGATTCTAACAAGATTATGACGAATATCAGTACGTAAAAATAGCCACCAAAACTCTCTTGTAATGCTTGTAAAATTTCCAAGCCGGGAGGCAGCAACTGAAAATATACCAGCAGAGATATCAAGCTTAATGCGAACAATGCAGTTAAAGGTAAAGTAGCGTTATATTTCATCAATAATTATCAGCGCTTAAAGAGTATACTAATTACGCGCTATATCTCAGTCAGATCATAAGATTCTTGTAATTCCACTTTTGCCGCTCTAGCATAGCTAAATCTTTCGAAAAATATAATATGTTGTCTAGGAATATGTACAGAGCGAAAACTACCATAGAACAATGGCGCATATTGCAGGCTGTAGTGGATTACGGTGGTTATGCCCATGCTGCCGCGAAATTGAACAAAAGTCAGTCATCGTTAAACCATGCGGTCGCCAAATTGCAAGATCAATTAGGCGTTCAGTTACTCGAAGTTAAAGGCAGAAAATCGCACCTTACTGAAGCTGGCGAAGTAATGTTGAGACGCTCTCGTCATCTGACGCAAAATATTCACGACCTGGAAGATTTAGCCCGAAATATTAATCAAAACTGGGAGCCTGAAATCACCTTAGCTATTGATTTAGTTTACCCGCGCGAACTTTTATATCCAGTGCTTAAAACATTTCAGCCAAATTGTCGTGGCAGTAGATTAAAAATAATAAACACCGTATTAACTGGTACTGAAGACGCTATAACAAAAAATTTGGCCGACTTAGTTGTAGCTACCACTATCCCTAAGGGATATTTAGGTGAACCCTTGACTGAAATACGTTTTTATCCCGTTTGTGCCCCACGGCACGAACTTGCAGAATTGCCATCACCCATTGATCCCAATGAATTGGAACAACATCTACAGTTAGTGATTAAAGATACATCATTATCACCGGATGAAAAAAGTGGTTGGCTAAAATCAGAACAACGTTGGACAGTAAGTGACTTCGATACTGCGATTGATGTGCTCAAGCATGAGATCGGATTTTGCTGGTTACCGGAGCATAAAATTTCCGAGCTAATAGCAAACGGTGAATTGGTGAAATTGTCAATTCTCGGTGGTAGTTTTCGTATTGTTACAACTTACTTAATTAATCCAAAGCCTGATTCAATCGGCCCGGGCACAGATATGTTATACAAATTATTTATTGCTAATCGACAACTCCACGAATAAACGTAACAATGATAACAGACTGAAATATTAGGAAAGACCTCATGCAGATGACCCAGGAAGAAATAACTCAACTTATGGCCGATAGTGCTCAAAACGCCATCGAGACAACTATGGAGGAATTTGGTGTCACTTTAGACAGCAGCGAAAAAAGCGTCGAATTGATAGATGATGTTATTCTT
Source organism: Paraglaciecola sp. (assembly GCA_047622205.1). GTDB lineage: Bacteria > Pseudomonadota > Gammaproteobacteria > Enterobacterales > Alteromonadaceae > Paraglaciecola. Next base: position 7,271 of record JBLHNW010000046.1, on the reverse strand, counting down.
AGCTGGCTGGATAAATACAAAGATCAAGCCTTGGAAGAAAACGCTGTTTTTACAATTTGTAATATTTACGGGGCCTACTTAGGGGAAATATTTCGTAAAAAAGTGGGTGGAAACTGGAGCTATGACGAATCAAACCTCGATGCCCCATATGTTGTAGTGCAATATGCAGGGAACTCCTATGCTTTTGCTGGGATATGTTATCAGCGCCTGGTGAATGACAGTCAGATCAGCATTAGCAATTATTTCGAACAAGCCGTATCTCAAAACATTCAGTAAAAGGCCTATGTCTATTGAGAGATTCCCTACGTAGCAGTGCAACTGAACTAACCTGATTTCGGGATAAGCAAAGCCTGTATGCGTAGCTCTTTCTGCCCGTCTCAGCGCTGCTCGCCATGAGTTTATACCCAAATCATTGGAATTACATGGCGGCGGCAAATGAATGAGACCCCATAAGCTTAGTCCACTAAGTCTGTGTGGCGAATGAGTGTAGCCAACAAATATGCAGTTTCAAGGATGAAGGGTATTGGGCCACTAGACAACATAGCTCGTTCCTTGATAAGAACAGAAATAGCAACACTTACCAAGCAGATAGTGTATCAATGATTCTGGCCATGACTATCACTTTGAAATACAAAGGAAAATTAATTCCTTCGACATTCCTTATCCCAAATTCAGGTTAGCTAATTTTTATTTGGCACGACTTTAGGAGGCTTTAACCAGTCTTTAAGCATTAGTTTGAGATGCCGATCTTTTATGACAAAAAACAAACATAGACCATCAATCAATAGAGTAATGGCGATCAACCATGAAAATTGCCAATGTTGTTGCATGGCCATCACCACATGAAAAATGAAATCTGCAAGCAAGGTGACAATCATTAATGGTTTGACAATTTGAAACGTCCAACAATATCCTTTTTGCCAAATTTTTTCGCGAAAGCTTACTACAGCCAATACCAACACTGTCGGCATTGCAATCATTGCACTGACATAAAAATACATTTTATCAGGGTAAAAAATCGCTAATAATGCACTGCTATCTTGACGGAATGATAATGAAACGATAAATACAAAATAACTGCGACAGAGGTACAGCAAACACCAATACAGAGCGCCCGCAGGTAATATCCGGCCCGATTCATCGTAATGTTTAAGGGGTAACAACAACCTCACTGATGTGTATTCTCCAACAGGTACACTAAATGTTGCTTAGCTATTTCTAGTTGCTCAAGCATCTTTTATTTTATCCCTTTTTCTTAATGAGTCACGCATATCATTTAGTACCTCATCAAGATCATCAAATTTATCAGTAGAACTATAAATACTCATGGTCGAGTCAATATTAATTCTATCCCCGGTTCCTGCATTAAAAGCCATATCTGCAAGTGTACGCTGAACACGTTCAAAGAGGGCTTTGGCAATAACATCTTCTATGTTTATTGAACAAACGATAAATTGGTCACCTCCTACACGCCCTACTACATCCTGCTCCCGAGTGGCTTGTTTGAGGCAGTTAGCCACACTTTTTAATGCTAATTTTCCAGTCATATGACCGATTTCATTGCTAACTTCAGTAAAATTTTTAACGTCAAACAATGCCAGAACGTTGGCTTTTCCCTCACTGGGACGAGCAATACGTTTAATTTTAGCCAGAGCGGAACTCTCGTTACGAAGCCCCGTCAATGGATCTGTGGAAATTTTACGCAGGAAACGCCTGCCAAAAACGAAATAAAGTATCGTCAGTAGCGCGATTATGATCAGCGCGATCAGAACCATTGACTTGACTTGTTGTTTCTTTGCAATAACCAAATTAGCTTCTAGCGTCAATAGTTCGCTGTGTAATTTTGCTACCCCAAGTATTTTTCCCGACTCTTGTTGTGAGAACACCTTTTCCATAATCACATCTGAAAAACGTCTGAAACTAGTCTGAATCGCTGGAATATCCTCCAGAAATAAATTTGCTTCAACCAAAAAACTCAGATAATTCCTATTTGCACTAATCTGCGTTTTGCGGCCAGAATCATCTTTAGCGATGCTTTCCAAATATAATCGAAGACATTCTTTATCTTCATCATGTAAACACATTGCCGCCGAATACCAACTATATAAGCCGTCCATTTGTTCGTTGGACACCTCTTTTTGAAACACTTTCCATTTCCACAAACTAGCACGGAGTTCTTCAAAATTTTCAGTTCGATAAGAATATTGGGCTTTGGCGAACTGCAGCCATATATTTGATAAGGGGGTGTTAACTTTCAAATTTGCTAGTCTTAACTGCTCAATCATCAGATTAGCTTTCTCAAAATTACCCGTGCCCATGAGGGCAGTAATTAGACTCATAAGCGGTGCAATTTGATTTTTCTTTTCGTATACATCCAGGCCAATTAAGTAGGCTTTTTCATATGCCTCTGCTGCCAATGCATTTTGACCAATACCTCCATATAACAAACCGATATTATTGTGTATATGTGCGATAGCTGGTTTGTCTTTCTTGTTCGTAAATTCTTCTAATAAGATAAACAACTTACCTAACTTTTTACCCATGTCGGTACCATCACTGTTGCAAACTGTTATCTGCCCCAATTGCGCACTTAAATGAATATCATTAAAACGGTCTTTGGCTAATAACTCTGCTTCACGGTAGTAGTCACATCGTTGAGGTTGTTCTTGAACATCCAAGATGAAACCAATCTGATAAGTAGCACTGGCATATGCTCTAGAGGATGTGTCAAGTTCGTCATTATTGATGAAGCTCTGTAAAAGCTCAGTTCCCTGCTTGTATTTGCCCACGCATATCAACCAGTGAGCTTTGAGTACACTTAGGCGAAAAGTTTGTTGGATAGGTAAACTTGTATCCTGCAACATGCTATCTAATTCAGGCACCATATCGCTATTAGGACAATCATATGTTTTGACGTCTACACCTTGAATAAATGTATCGATTTCCTTCGTATCAGCTTGCGAATTTAAATGTATAAATGCCAAAGCAATAACTAAAGACAAAAAAACTGCTCTCAATCTCTCACCAAAGGTAAAATAACTAATCGTTTAAGATAGAGCTTAGGAATTGTATTTACTACTAATTATTTGTCAAATGCTCTAAAAAACAACTATTTAATGCTTTATTCTTTCACTTTGGATGATTTTCATACCACTTATTTATTCCAGTATTAGACCTAACTGCGAATGATCACCAGCAAAGCCAACATTTTTCACTTCCTGATCGCTACAGGTTATGCAGAATGGTACGAAATCAATACTATCAATTAGCGTCCGCCATTAAATCCCTGAATCGCGTTTGAAACTGAGATGTTGGCGCTGATATTCCTGCTACTCGTAATTGTGAGTAGTTTGTGTAAGCCTTACTAAATACTACTCAACATTGAGTAATTTGTTGTTTAATTATTCATCACAATTTAAGTACCTGGGAAAACATCACGTGTCAAATAAGGCAACGACCGCTATTACGGATGTATTTCCAACATGGTTCCCCTATGCCGATAAATAAAAATATTATTGCTCTGGGTTTTGTCAGTTTTTTTACCGATATAGCCTCGTCAATGATTACCCCATTAATTCCCATATTTGTTGTTTATTTTTTGCATGAAGACGTGCAAACCCTGAGTGAGATTATTGCCCTCACCACTTTTGCTTCATATGCTCTTAGAATTGTATTTGGTTATCTGGGCGACAAGTATCAAATAACCAAGCCCTTTGTAGTTGCGGGATTTTTCATCTCGGCAATCACAAAACCATTGTTTCATTGGGCCTCATCCTGGCAAGACATTGTATTTTTACAAACTATAGAACGTATGGGCAAAGCGATTAGAAGCGCAAGTAAAGATAGTCTTATCTCAGCTTATGTTGAACCCAACAAAAGTGGCGTGGCCTTCGGTTTTCACAAAATGATGGACATTGCAGGGGAATTGGTTGGCGCTGTAATTATATTCGCTGCATTGTCATGGTTAGGGCAAAGTGAAGGATTAATAAAAACGCTGTTCGCTTACACCATTATCCCCGGTTTCATAGCAGTTGTAATTGTCACCTTCTTCGTCAAAGACGCACCCTACTCCGGTAAAAAAGGCGTTTATCAATGGGAAAAATCAGACCTGCGTTTGTTACCGTTATTGACAATTTATTTCATTTTTTTGGTGTTTATCTTTAATAGTTCATTTTTTGTAATAAGAGCCAGTGAATTGGGCTTTGAAATTGCTCTTATTCCGCTCTTTTTCATCGCGTTGAATATTACTCAAACTCTCACCAGTTACCATATTGGGCGGAGTGTAGACAGTGTTGGAGCGGTTAATATTTTACTGATTGCTTTTGTGTTTGGCGTGTTATGCCAACTGTCTCTGTACCTGAATTTGATCTGGTTATCGTTTATATTTCTTGGACTGTTTACCGTATGCTCCCTCAATGCCACGCGAAGTTATATCTCACACCACGCGAAAAATAAGGCGACAGTGTTTGGTTTATTTTACGCTGGGACGGCATTATTCAGTACCTTTGGGGCTTTAATGGTAGGATATCTATGGAATCATCACGGCAGTGCATATGCATTGTATATATCAACAATATCTACCACCATTTTGACCCTATTACTTGTTTTGACAAAATCATTTTATCTTAGCGGTAAACGTTGATTATGGTGCAAATAACAGGGTTATTATCCTCAACTCAAGCATAGATTTTATAGAACTCCATTTAGCCATCATATGACCAAAGTTGCTCAAAAACTGTCTATCTCAGTTATATTCACATTGCTGTTTTAATCTATGACTCTTTAATATGATATAAGTTAATAAACCTGTTCTAATCGCACAAAATAAAACCGGAACGCTAAATATGACTGATCCAATATACACACCGCCGAAAGTTTGGAAATGGGATGCCGAAAATGGAGGGAAATTTGCAGCAATTAATAGCCCTAAAGCTGGTGCCCGAGAAAAAAAAGATCTGCCCGTTGGGCGTCATCCAATTCAGCTTCACTCACTTGCCACCCCGAATGGTGTGAAAGTCACAATCATGTTGGAAGAATTATTAGCGCTTGGGATTTCAGGCGCTGAATACGATGCTTATTTGATACAAATCATGGAGGGCGAACAGTTTGGGAGCGGTTTTGTTGATCTCAATCCAAATTCAAAAATTCCAGCTCTGGCTGACCACAGTACATCCCCGCCAACCAGGGTGTTCGAATCTGGTGCAATTTTGATGTATCTGGCAGAAAAGTTTAATGCGTTCATACCAACTGATCCGCGGCAACGTGCAGAATGTTTATCCTGGTTATTCTGGCAAATGGGCGCTACACCAATGCTCGGCGGTGGATTTGGCCATTTCTATGCTTATGCTCCAGAAAAGTATCAATACCCCATTGACCGCTACGCAATGGAAGTAAAACGCCAACTTGATGTACTGGATCAACATTTGGCGAGTAATCAGTATATGTGTGGTGATGAATATACCATTGCCGATATGGCGATTTGGCCCTGGTATGGCGCGTTGGTCACCAACAAAGTCTATGAAGCTGCTGAGTTTCTTGAAGTTCATACCTACAAACATGTCCTACGCTGGACCGAGCAAATCAATCAAAGAGCGGCAGTAAAACGCGGCAAAATAGTCAATAGAGCTTGGGGCGAACCCTCTCAGCAATTGCATGAACGACACGAAGCGAGTGACTTTGTAACTAAAACCCAGGATAAACTAGAGCCTGTAAAAGAGAATGACTCTGAATAGTCGGGGCAAAGAGTCACATGTGCAATGTATTCTGCTACAACTGGCGGGTAATTGAATATGCGACTCTAATTTAACCCGCTGGTATGGGTGCTTTTGTCTATTTCTTAGAAAAAATTCAAGGAAACTTACAAAACGCCCATGAGATAAAATATATTTTTCCAATGCTACAGAAGATTGACTATTGATAATAGTGCAACTAGGTGTCTGAAAACATTACTGTTATTATGCTGATTCGATTTCGAACATATTGAATACAAAATGGAATGAAAATTAAATATCATTATGCTGTCACTACTTTCCAGCGCCTGTGTCACCCAAAGCCAAAGGTCGGCGGATTATACCAGAGTGTGCATTGATGCTGAGGTAAGAGGTGCTATTTATCTCGCTGAAGCCAATTGCGAGCGATCCTGGTTTGGGATTGATAACAGCAACCTCAAGCCAAATGTTCGATCAGAAAAGCTATATGATCTTGCCCGCATTAAACGCCAACTCAATAAATATATTGAAGCTGAAAAGTATATCCAGCAGGCACTCGAGATAGAACAAACGGTTACTGGCGCAAACAACCCTGAATATGCTTTGCGATTAGTTGAATTATCTTTATCTATCGCCGGTCAGGGGGATTTTCCAAAGGCGGCAATAACCCTTGAACCTGTTCTCAATGTAATTGACCAATTTGCGCCACAGGATAAAAAACGAACGGTCAACGTTCTTAAACATCGTTCCTCTCGGATTCAACATGCAGAGCAACATCAATTGGCGGAGCGCTTTAAATTAAAAGTCCTTGAATTACAGTAGATAACCCGAGTTCAGCTTAGATAGCAAAAAGCCGGTTATTAAATAACCGGCTTTATCAAAGGACAATTGTCATAAATCCTTGATTGTGTTTTTACTGTGGCACTATCTGTAAAGACTTCAAAAACTTTACTAACTCTCTTTTATCACGCAGAGGACCTGTCGCGAAAGCATCACGAGCGAAACGAGCCTCACCACCATGCATCAAAATAGCTTCAGTAATAGTCGTCAGATCACAACGGTGAACGCACGGAGCAGTATTCCCAACATCCCATAGTTAGCGTGTCAGGAAGAACTCTGCACCAGGTTTACCATCTTGATCAGCACGGCCTTGGGCTAATTGCTCATTACAGAACCAGCGAATTGCGTTCGCAGAACCCTCGTCATCACAAAGGTTGTGACGTTTCAAATCGGTGTAAGCGCGAACAATTGCCTTACCATCATCAGCTTTTTCAAGGCGAGGAGCATCACCCAATTCGGTCATGTCGAACGAATATTCAGGGCAACCGTCAGCAGCACTGGCACAGGTACCTGGCGGATTATATGGATTAGGCTCGACAAAATCACGTGTATCTAAAACCATTTCGGGCATGTGACACGAAGCACAACCCATTTAACTAAAAACTTCCTCGCCTTTTATGACCATACGTCGATCTCTTTGGTCGGCCGGCATCACCTGAACGGGGGTTGATAGCTGAGCCTGCCAAATCGTCGCCGCAGTGATATCGCCAATAGTTAATTCAC
>JBLHNW010000045.1:0-13644 GCA_047622205.1 Paraglaciecola sp. | reverse complement strand
GACTTGGGATCCGCCCAAAAGGGCTAAAAACACTTGCTCCAGCGGAAAAAATGCGGCTTTTATCACCCACTCGTAAATTAAGTTCCAGAGACAGTGCCCGACCGATTATTACCCCGTATTGCCCCGCGGTCAGGTCGTTCATGCTGCCAATTAACATATTTTCTGCAATTACAGAGTGCTTGCTCATTACTTCAGGTTCAATCCCTTGCAGCATTACTCCTCTTAAACCAGTAGCTGATTGCACTACGCCCTCAGCTTCAATAAAATTACTGCTACTCAACACGCCATCAATATTTGCTAATTGCTGTTTTACTTCTTCTTTGCTATCACGTGTATCCACTAACAGATGCGGCGTAATCCCCAGTATTCGGGTTTTAAGTTGGCCTTCAAAACCATTCATCACCGCCAGTACAGTAATCAGAGACATTAAACCCAATGCAATTCCAACAACCGAAAAGAAATTAATAAAAGCAACAAAATGGCTGCCTTTGGTGGCTTTGGCGTAACGTAATCCGATAAAGGCGGGAACTGGACGAAACATCTGAGAATAAGACTCTTAAATAGCACGAGCAGTTAATCGATTAGGCGTAAATAAACGTTTAACTGTTGGTATATATAAATCGATTAAGGAATAATACGTGTTCGCTAAGTTGCAAACAAGCTCGCAATTTTTGCACATAAGTCAAATTACTCAGATTGATTTGATAATTAGTATTGTATTCCCTTTATTGGAGTCATGATGGATAAGCTAAATCTGGAACAAAAACTGGAACAGTTTGAAGAATTTTTCAGCATTAAACATACCATCAAAGTGAACATAAAATGTTTGTCTGCAGACTTTGTTCTGCCGCACAATGACGAATTAGTCGAACATATGCCGTATGTATTTAAGGTAGCCAGTGAACTGGTTAGTATAGATAGTAAGGCGCTACGTCCATTACGCAACATGGGTGAACACGCTGGCGAGTTAGCCGAATTTTTAAATCATCTAAGTCGTAAAATAGATTTAATGATGTCGCTTATTTTGCAACAAGAGGATGATCCGGAACTGGCCCATGAATCCTATAAATTTGGTGGTGGTGGTACAATTATCATAAGTAAAAGCGCACTACCGATTGGTCAAGTCACTGAATTAAAACTTTTTATTAGAGAAGAAGCCGCCGCGATATTCTGTTTTGCTGAAGTCATCGCTTGCCAGAAACAGGATGATGATTATCACATATCGCTGGTTTTTACGCGTATTCGCGAGCAGGATCAGGATCTGTTAGTACGCGCCAGTTTGCACTTACAAGCCGCAAATCTGAGAAAACGTAATCTTAAACTTAATAAAGATCAACAACATAAAAATGAATCCGATTAATGACCGTTAGTATATTTACGCCCCCTCTACCCATTTCTCATGATAAAAAGAAAGGTGATTTTCTCCATTGGGGTAATCTACACGGCAGCAGTATGGCATTATCGATTGCCAACGCTGCCCAAACTGCAAAGGGGCCATTATTATTGGTTACCGCAGATACCCCCTCAGCAATTAAGCTCGAAAAAGAGCTAAACTATTTTTTATTAGGCAAAGCTATCCAGGTGCAACTTTTTCCCGATTGGGAAACCCTGCCCTATGATAATTTTTCTCCTCATCAAGATATCGTTTCCCAGCGCCTGGAAACCCTATACCGCCTCACACAAGCCGAACAAAGTATATTTATCGTACCGGTGAATACTTTGATGTTACGCATGGCACCAGTGGATTACGTCGGCAAATATTTACTTATATTAAAAATTAATCAGAAATTGGATATCAACAAGTTTCGTTCGGGTCTGGAACGTTCAGGTTACTTGCATGTTAATCAGGTGATGAGTCACAGCGAATTTTCCATTCGCGGCAGTATTATTGATTTATATCCAATGGGCAGCCGGCAACCCTACCGTATCGATCTTTTTGATGATGAAGTCGATAGTATTCGTTATTTTGATCCTGATAATCAGCGTTCTGGCGACAAAGTAGACGAAATCAAATTATTACCCGCCCGTGAATTTCCCACTGATAAAGAAGCGAGCACTTTGTTTCGCCAACAATACCTCGGTAAATTTGATCCCAATAACAGCAAGGAATCAATTTATTATCAGGTTGGCAAGGGTCTAATGCCAGGCGGTATTGAATATTATTTGCCGCTGTTTTTTGCCCAAACGGCAAGCTTGTTCGACTATCTGCATCCCGATACAAAAATAATGATGCAAGGGGACGTAGCAAGCGCCTGTGATTCCTATTGGGCAGATGTTAACGCCCGTTACGAACAATTACGTTATAACCTTGCCCGGCCCTTGTTAGCCCCTGCAGACTTATTTATGCGTAGTGAAGAACTCTTTGCTGCGTTTAAACAATGGTCCAGAATTGCGATTAATCACGCTGAGAAAGCCAGCGCGGCCGGAGTACATAATTTTGAAACTGCAGCAATTGGTGATATCGCTATCAAGCCTCATAACAAGGTTCCCTGGGCAGGAATCAAACAATATGTGAAAGATTGGCAGCAACAAAAATGTAAAGTTTTATTCAGTGCAGAATCACAAGGAAGGCGGGAAAGCCTTTTAGAATTGTTAAGTAAAGCAAATATCAAAGCAAAAGCATTTGAAAAACTTGACGATTTTGTAAATGGCGACGAAGCGATTGGTATCACTATCGGTATGGTTGAACACAGTTTCGTTTTGACCGAAAAAAACACAAAATTAGCCTTTATTACTGAAACTGAATTACTTGGGCATAAAATCAGTCAACGCCGCTTACGTGATAAACGCCAGGCTACCGATGAAAGCGCTGTTATACGCAATCTGGCTGAATTGGCTTTAGGCCAGCCCGTTGTCCATTTGGACCACGGTGTAGGCCGTTTCCTTGGTTTACAAACACTTGATGTAGGCGGAGTAACCACCGAGTATTTGTGTATCGAATATGCCAAAGAAGCAAAGCTGTATGTCCCCGTAGCCTCTTTACACCTTATCAGTCGTTACAGTGGCGGCGATGTAGATCATGCCCCTTTACATCATTTGGGCACTGAAACCTGGAGTAAGGCGAAGAAAAAAGCTGCCGAAAAAGTACGTGATGTTGCCGCTCAGCTATTGGACGTATATTCCAGACGAGCAGCCAAACCGGGATTCTCTTATAAAATCACCTGGGACGAATATCAGGCCTTTAGTGACAGCTTTCCATTCGAAGAAACTCCCGATCAGCAACAAGCAATCAACGCCGTAATCCAGGATATGGGCAGTTCCAATGCAATGGATAGGTTAGTCTGTGGAGACGTAGGCTTTGGCAAAACCGAAGTAGCCATGCGCGCTGCATTCTTGGCCGCTAATCAGGGCAAACAAGTGGCTATATTAGTCCCCACTACCCTGCTCGCACAGCAGCATTACGAGAACTTTAAAGACAGATTTGTTGACTGGCCATTTAGGATTGAAGTGTTATCCCGTTTCGTTACCACCAAGGACCAGAAGATGGTTATGAATGGGATTGAATCTGGTAATGTAGATATTGTTATTGGTACACACAAGTTATTGCAAAACGACATTAAATTTGCTGATTTAGGTTTGGTGGTCATAGACGAAGAGCATCGTTTTGGTGTGCATCAAAAAGAAAAATTTAAAGCACTGCGCTCTGACGTCGATATCTTAACTTTAACCGCCACTCCTATTCCACGCACCTTGAATATGGCTCTTAGCGGCATGCGTGACTTATCCATTATAGCGACACCACCGGCCAAACGTTTGGCAATAAAAACCTTCGTTAACCAGCGCAGTAAAGAGCTCATTCGCGAGGCAATCATGCGCGAAATTCTACGTGGCGGGCAAGTTTACTTCTTACACAACGAGGTTGATACGATTGAGAAAACAGCCCAGGAAATAGCTGAAATCATTCCTGAAGCACGTATCGGCATTGGTCATGGTCAAATGCGTGAACGGGAACTGGAACGAGTGATGAGCGAGTTTTATCATCAGCGTTACAATGTATTGGTGTGTACCACTATCATTGAAACGGGCATTGATGTGCCATCAGCTAATACCATTGTCATGGACAGAGCCGATCATCTTGGTTTGGCACAACTACATCAGCTACGCGGACGTGTCGGTCGTTCACATCATCAAGCTTATGCCTATTTGCTCACGCCTCCTCCTCGTCGCATTTCCAAAGATGCGATGAAACGACTAGACGCAATTTCTTCATTGGAAGAACTTGGTGCAGGTTTTGCGTTGGCGACCCATGATATGGAAATACGCGGTGCGGGTGAACTATTGGGTGATGATCAATCAGGACAAATATCCAGTATTGGTTTTACGCTTTATATGGAAATGTTAGAACAGGCTGTTGCAGCTCTCAAAGAAGGTCGAGAGCCATCATTAGACGCAGTATTGTCTAACCAAACAGAGATTGAGTTGCGTTTGCCGGCGTTGTTTCCAGATGATTATATTGCTGACGTCAATACACGTCTGTCTCTGTATAAAAAATTGGCTGGCTGTAAGAGTGAAAGACAAATCAATGAGTTACAGATAGAATTAATCGACAGGTTTGGCCTATTACCAGAACCTGCAAAGAATCTCATACAGATTGCACAAATGAAGTTACAGGCAAACTTGGTTGGTATTAAAAGAGTAGAAGGAAGTTCTATTGGTGGAATGGTAGAATTTTCTGAGAAAACTAAAATTGACCCGGGCTTTATAATTAGTCTTTTACAATCACAACCCAAAATTTACCGTTTAGATGGACCTCAAAAACTGAAATTTACACTAGCGACCGAGTCAGCAAAGGACAGATTGCAACTCATTGCGGATATGTTAAATCAATTTAGCCAACAATTAAGAGCAGCTTAATGTCGTATCGTGTACCCCATAGGGTTAAGAAACTGAGTAAATTGAGGTCGATCATTGCGGTTGCCGGACTTGCCAGTATTTCTGTTCATAGTAGTTTTATCCATGCTGCCGACGATTGGTGGTTTGATGTTGAAGTCATCGTATTTAAACGTAATGTAAGCTTAGATGAAATAGGCGAAAAGTTTCCATTAGCAACGCCCAGTGCACCTTCTGCAGAAAATGAGGATTTACTTACGGCGTATTTACATCCAGATTTAAGCCACTTGATAAACACACTACCTACATGTCATGAACCTATCAAAACATCCTATGTGTGGGGTCCATTCCCTGTATTACCGGAGCAGCCTGTTAACGATATTATATCTGATGACGTCGATGTCCTGGCTATCCCCCAAGCTGAGATTGATCCTAACGCAATTCAGTCTGTTACCCAGATTGATATTGATGCTAGCGCAATTCAAACGACTCCGCAGACGAATATAGATGCGACCGTAATTCAAACTACTCCTCAGACGGATATTGATGCTAGCGCAATTCAAACTGTTCCTCAGACGGATATAGTTGCGACCGCAATTCAAACTGCTCCTCAGGTGGATATTGATGCTACCGCTGATCAGACGGTTTCTGTAGAGGATGTTGATAATACCCCTGCACAAGATAACGATGATATTGCAGTCCTAACTGATGCTGAAAAAGCTCAAGCTAGCGCGCTTTTTACAGCAAAAATTATGGAATTCTTGGTCGACTTACAGCTTCCAGATCAATTGCCTTGCGCATACCCTGAACAATTAGCTTTATTAAAAAACCCGTTTGAACAACCTATTGCTGAAAAGATTATTCCGAGAGTCCCAGTTAATATTGATGGAGTAGAGTGGACTGGTCTTAATAAACCATATTTATTGCCGCAATCATTATTGACCCTTTCAGAGCTTTTTGTGGACATCGGTAGACAAAGAGATTTACTGCCACTGCTGCATGTAGGATGGCGCCAGGAGGTATTGTTCGGCGAAGATAAAGCACCTTCTTTTCGGCTTTTTGCCGGAAAAAACTTTGCTGACAAATTTTCTGCCAGTGGCGAGCAGCTAAGCCTTGATCTGGGTCCCATATCTGACTCAGGTGATAATAACTACCTTCCTGAAGATGAAATCGATGTTGATTACAATGACGTAGGCGATAATAACTACCTCCCTGAAGATGAAATCGACGTCAGTTCCGCTGACATTGGAACACAGATCATAAACGAAGAAAGCCTCTTCGATCGGATCAACAGAGTGTTAGCGGACGATTCAGCAATTAGAATCGATGAACAGAATGACAACACATCATCAGATTTAGATGTTCAAGAAACACTGTCAGCCTTATGGGAATTAGACGGAAAATTAAAAGTATATCTGCAATATGTGGGCAGAACCCCCTATCTGCATGTAGACACTAATCTGGAATATCGTTCACCTATATTTATCGAAGACAAACAGGTGAAATTAGAAAATTATAATCAAAGTGCCGCAATACAAAGTGGCGCAATAATAGTCGAGCAAAGCAACCAGCCTAACTATTTGCAAAGCGTTCAGTTTAATCAGTTACGCCGAGTGATCAGTAAGCAACTACATTATTTTGATCACCCTTTATTTGGCATGATCGTACACATCACTCGTTATAACTTGCCTCTTCCAGAACTTGACGATCCTGCTCTGGAAGAAAGTCAAACAGATGTAGATGCTAAAAGAGTTGAAAATTAGATGAAAATTTATACCAAGACCGGCGACAAAGGGCATACGCAAATTTATGCCGATACCATGGTACGCATGCCTAAAAATACGAATGTACTTGAATGTTATGGCACCTTGGATGAGTTGAATGCTCACCTTGGCCTATTAGGCAGTCATATTGACTCGCCTGAAGAGAAGGCAAACCTTGAGCATATTCAGCAGATTCTGTTTCAAATTGGTTTTGCGATTTCTGCCACAACTAAACTTGTTGATAGTGATATTACTTCACTAGAACAACAAATTGATGAGATGCAAAGCAAATTACCCCCGCAAACAAGTTTTATATTACCTACAGGTTGCACTGCGGCGACCCAGACACATGTCTGCAGAACCGTAGCCAGACGTGCCGAAAGATCTATGGTCGCTTTGCTAGACGAGTACCCTGTGCCGGATATATGCCTGCGCTACCTGAATCGTTTATCTGACTATTTGTTTGTTTTTGCGCGCTGGCAGAATTTTCAATTGGGTATTGAAGAAAGTCGGGTTTAATATCATTACGATGGAGTTGAATCTGGCGCTCGCAAGCTAAAATTTTTTCTTCAACAAACTCAGAATCTTTAACAAGGCACCAATTAGAATTCCCTCGAAATTACAATGAGTGTCCTTATAAACCTCAGTGTTGCGTTGACCAATTGAAATTGCAGATTGCTTTGAACGGCACTGCAAGCTCAACGACCACCTTTAGATAAGGAAAGCGTAACAAACCATGGCAACGATACTTGATACTATAAAACTCAAGAGAGCACCTTCCTTGACCATATCTTTTATCTCAATCTCACCTGTCCCGTAGGCTATCGCGTTGGGAGCAGTAGCTACTGGAAGCATGAAGGCGCAGCTTGCAGCCATTGCAGCGGGGATCATAAACACTTTAGGGTCATAACCTGATGATATCGCAGCAACCGCTAATATAGGCATTAGTAGCGTAGCGGTCGCGGTGTTACTGGTGATTTCAGTTAAATATGTGACAACTAAGCAAATAGTCAAAATCATTAATATCGGAGGCAAGTTTGATAGCGATGTGAGCCAATCGCCAAGCATCGTGCTCAGTCCTGAAGCGGTAAAGCCTTTAGCGATTGCGATGCCGCCAGCAAACAACAAAAGCATACCCCACGGGATCGACTTTGCTGTATCCCAATCAAGTAATCTTCCGCCTTTTCCATTAGGTACCATAAACATAATAACAACCGAGAGTAACGCTACCGTGCTATCACCAGCAATATTGATACCCAACGCGTTACTCCAACCACCAAAGGGTTCACTCCTGGTAATCCAAGCCAGTGCAGTTAAGCCGAATACCCATAAAGTTCGTTTCTCTTCTGTTCTCCACTCACCAAGTTCAGGCAGGACTATTTTCTGTTCGAGTTTTACATTACGAGTTAACCAAAAAGCCATTACTGGCAATGCTAAAAGAACTACCGGTACACCTATCTTCATCCAAGCAAGAAAACCAAACTCTTTACCTGTGTGTTCTTCGTAAATTCCTGCAAATATTACATTGGGAGGAGTCCCGATAAGTGTTCCAAGGCCACCAACGGATGCTGCGTAGGCGATTCCAAGTATCAACGCCACCTTCAATTTCTTGTTATCAACGTGAGTTAGTATAGCCAACGCCATTGGTAACATAATTAAGGTTGTTGCCGTATTAGATATCCACATACTCAAGAAGCCAGCAGCTAACATAAAGCCTAAAACTAATCTTCGACCACTAGTAACACCTACCATTCGAACCATATAAACAGCTAGTCTTTCATGTGCACCACTTTTTTCTAATGACTTTGAGAGCATGAACGCTCCCATCAGCAAAAGAATAACGTGGCTACCTAATGATGATGCAGCAACCTTATGATCCAAAACTCCAAACATGGGTAAAAGAGCGAACGGAACAAGTGATGTTGCGGGAATTGGTATAGCTTCAGTTACCCACCAAATAACGGTTAACAATGTAATTGATGCTGCAATTGATGGCTTATACTCTAGTCCAGCCGAACGAAGCACGAAGTAAAGTACAGCCGCTAACAGGGGGGCGATAAAGATAAAGTGGTTTCTAGTGATTTTCATTATTGTTCTTATTATTGTTGTGCTAGCGTTTTTAGCGGGATTATACCCATGCAATCTCAAAATGCGCGTTTCAGCGGGAGTTTAAAGCGATTTAGGCAAGGGGACTGATGGAAATCCACATACTCAAGGCTTTAGCTTTGAGCTGCCCTTCCCCCGCTAACAACAATATCACGTGACTGCCCAATACAGTTTGAGTATGAGTCAGTACACCAAACACGAGAACAAAAAGCCTCTGAGAATAATACGAGCATTAACTTGCATTGAAGCGCTCAAGAGCCATTTTGGCCTCCGTATACTGTTGATTTTTTCCCAGAGTAAGGAAATCTGCAAAAGGTGATTTTGCCAGTTTAGCCAGGCGAGCTTTTAACGGATGTGCAATAAATACATCATTTGGCAAACTATCAATAACTTGCGCTGCACCATTGGGATTGTTGCATACCAAGACCATATCACACCCGGCAGCTAGGGCAGCATCAGCTCGCTTGGCAATGTTACCTATATGCACTGCGCCTTGCATGGACAAATCATCGGAGAAAACCACACCATCAAACTGCATTTTCCCCCGCAGGTAATTTTGGATCCATATTTTCGAAAAGCCTGCTGGCAATTCATCCACTTCGGGATAAATAACATGAGCCGGCATTACTGCATCGAGCAAGCCCTGCTGATGGATTTCGGAAAAAATACGCATATCGTAATCGATGATCTCTTGTTCGCTGCGCCGGTCAACCGGCATTGCAATATGAGAATCCTCTTTAACATTGCCGTGACCGGGAAAATGTTTACCTGTTGATTTCATACCTGCACGATGCATGCCTTTAATAAACTGGCTAGCCAAAGGTATGATTATTTCCGGACTTGGGTCAAAACTACGATCACCGATAACTTCAGAAATACCATTAATATCGAGTACAGGGGCAAAACTAATATCAATATCAAAGGCTAAAAGTTCTGCCGCCATTAACCACCCAAATTGCTCGCAGTAAGCCTGGGCCAGCTCAATATTTTGTTCAGTTCGTTGATAAATACTACCCATCGCTGGGATCACACTGAAATCTTGACGAAAACGCTGAACCCTGCCCCCTTCATGATCTACAGCAATTAATATATTGTTACGCGTAACTAACCTGAGTTGTTCAACCAACTCTTTAAGCTGTTTTTGGTCATGATAATTACGTGAAAATAAAATCACCCCACCTATTAGTGGATGATCAAGTAAATCCTTTTCATCAGGCGTTATTTCACAGCCTGATAAATCCAGCATCAA
This sequence comes from Paraglaciecola sp., assembly GCA_047622205.1. Taxonomy (GTDB): domain Bacteria; phylum Pseudomonadota; class Gammaproteobacteria; order Enterobacterales; family Alteromonadaceae; genus Paraglaciecola. The sequence continues at coordinate 3,696 of JBLHNW010000045.1, read as the reverse complement.
TGGACCCATTTTGAATTCTTATATTGTCTAAACTGAGTACACTATAAAAGATGACAAGGCATAAAAAAAGCTTCAATTGCACCTACTTACAGCACTTAGAAGAAATCGATATGGATAGTGATAAGATAAAGTTATGACTTTAAGAGCTCAGCGTGACTATACTAAGGCATGTTGTTTTATTGATATTTTTCTATGAGTTTTCAAACCGTTGGTTTAATTGGCAAACAGGCACATCAAGGTGCCAACATGAGCTTAAAAGCACTTATTGTGTATCTCAAGAAAAAGGGTTGCCGTGTTTTGGTCGAACAAAATACCGCTCTGGAACTCGATACAAATGGATTCGAAGCAGCAAGCTTAGACAGCATTAGTGAACAAGCTGATTTGGCGATTGTGGTGGGTGGTGATGGCAATATGCTCGGTGCTGCCAGGGTATTGGCCAAACACAATGTTGCCGTAGTCGGCATCAATCGCGGTAATTTGGGGTTTTTAACCGATATCAATCCGGATGATTTTGAACAGCAATTGGACTCAATATTTGCAGGTGATTGCCAAACTGAACAACGTTTTTTGCTTGAAGTGGCAGTATATCGAGACGGCGTATTACAAAGCACTGACTCGGCCGTAAATGAGGTTGTACTGCATCACGGAAAAGTGGCACATATGATGGAGTTTGAGGTCTACCTTGATGACCATTTTGTCTATAGTCAACGATCGGATGGCTTAATCGTCGCTACTCCAACAGGCTCTACAGCCTATTCCTTATCTGGTGGCGGGCCTATTCTTACACCAAACCTTGATGCCTTAACCTTAGTGCCTATGTTTCCTCATACACTGAGTAGCAGACCTATAGTGGTTGACGCAAATAGTACCGTCAAGATGAAAGTATCCAAAGAAAATAGCGACAGCCTGCAAGTGAGTTGCGATAGCCATATCGTTCTGACCGTGCTACCCGGAGATGAAATAATAATTAACAAGAATCCTGCCAAGCTTTCACTTATTCATCCAAAAAACTATAACTATTTCAATGTATTACGCACTAAGCTTAACTGGGGTACCAAGCTATACTAAAACGCACTACATGGTATTACTAAATATTTATTTACTACTTAACTGGACAGCTGTGAAAATATGTATATATTTACATGTACTGTATGTATAACCATGTATTATTATGTTAACTAACCTTTCAATTCGAAATTTTGCCATCGTTAAATCTTTAGACATTGATTTCAGCGAGGGCATGACCGCCATAACTGGCGAAACAGGTGCAGGCAAATCCATTGCTGTTGACGCACTTGGATTGTGCCTCGGTGATAGAGCAGATGTTGGCTTGGTCAGAACGGGAACTGAAAAAGCCGAGGTTTCCGCCGGATTTGACATATCACTATTACCCAAAGCAAAAGATTGGTTGCACCAAAATGAATTGGATGATGAGCAAGAATGTTTGATCCGTCGTGTAATTTCCAGTGAAGGACGCTCCAAAGCATATATAAATGGCACCCCAGTGCCCATACAGCAATTAAAAAGCCTTGGCCAATACCTACTCAGCATTCATGGCCAGCATGCTCACCAACAAATCCTCAAAGGCGATATGCAAAGAGAGTTACTAGATAACTTTGCCGAACATCCAAAACTTTTAGCTGATGTTGCAGATTACTACCAACTCTTACAAGAGCGTCAGCGCCATTACCAGCAATTATTCACCAGTCAGCAGCAAAGAGCTGACAGGCGTCAATTGCTCGCATATCAGGTAGAAGAGTTAGACGAATTTTCACTTGCGCTTGGTGAATTTGAAGAGCTAGAAATTGAACATAAAAAACTTAGCCACAGCCAGACTTTGTTAGAACAAACTCAACTTAGTTTTCATCAACTTTACGAAGCTGAAGAATTTAATGCACTTTCAGCCGTGCAAAATAGTTTGGAACGACTAGTTGAACTGCAAGAACATGATCCGGCTTTAATTCCTATTGTCGAACTGTTGAACGAAGCGTCTATCCAAATTGAAGAGGCCGCCCAAGAAATACGTGCCTATACCGAACAGCTTGAAATTGACCCCATGAAGATGCAAAGAGTTGAGGCTCGCTATTCAAGAGCATTGGATCTAGCCCGAAAACATCAAATTCAACCTGAGGCTTTATATGAATGTCATCAACTTCTGTCGAAGGAGTTTGCTGAATTAGCAGAGGACGACAATTTACTCGATAGTATCAAGAGTGAATTAGTCGAAATACACAAACATTATTACCAGGCTGCAAAAAAACTGAGCGCATCACGAGAAAAGAGCGCCAGAGATTTCGCTAAAAAAGTGGAACAGAAAATTTATCAAATGAATATGGCAGAAGCAGTATTCAAAATTGATGTCGACTATGGGGATAATTCAACACCACATAGATCGGGTCTGGATACTGTTCACTTTAAGGTCGCTACAAATAGAGGACAAGCGATAGATAATCTGGAAAAAGTCGTCTCAGGTGGTGAGTTATCTCGAATTGGCCTGGCCATTCAGGTGATCAGTTCCAGTAATAATCAAATATCCAGCATGGTATTTGATGAAGTGGACAGTGGCATTAGTGGTCCAACTGCCTCAGTAGTGGGTCAATTATTGCGTGAGTTAGGTAAAAGTGCCCAGGTTATTTGTGTCACTCACCTGCCCCAAGTCGCGGCCCGTGCGCACAATCAAATGTTCGTGACCAAATTTAGTGACAATAAAACAACAGAAACCCACATGATTTCTTTGCAAGAAAGTGAACGAATTAGTGAATTGGCACGTCTATTAGCTGGGGATAAACTCACCGACACTGCAATAGCCAATGCCAGGGAATTGTTACAAATTAGTAATTCTTAGAAATTAGGCATTGATTGGCTTTATAGGGCTGGGTTAGGATGCGCCCCATATTTACATAAGCCTTATGTATTCGGCGTCGTTATTGTAATTGAAGCAGCTAAGATTTGGATGAGAATGAAGTTTAGAAATTTACTAGTAATAATCACTACCGCGCTAACGCTATCTGCCTGTACAGACTGGATTTATCGCATTGATGTACCTCAGGGTAATTTTGTGGATGTCAATGACGTTAAAAAACTGCGTGTTCAGATGAGCAAAGAACAAGTCGTATATGTACTGGGCAAACCAGTATTAGAAGACGCATTTGACCACGATACCTGGTACTACCTTTACCAGATGAAACGCGGAATGAGAAAGCGTGGTGAAGACTTTCGTAAAGAATTAACCATCAAGTTTGTTGATGATAAAATCTCGGAAGTGATCGGGGATTTTGAATTATCTGAAGATTTCAGTACCCCTTTAGATTAATAAGCTACCCAAGCTCGGCACTCTCTTAGCCAGTATTGTGAACCCGCAAACTGGCTAAACAATCGAAGTTTGCGATGCCCGCAACTTCTCTTTTTTGGCTTATCATTGTTGGTATTACTAACACTTATCCGTTATTGGGCACCTGCATATTATTTCCATGGGTTTGTACTAATCTTTAGCTAGTCGAAGCATCTAATTTGATTTATACACATCACCATTTTCATATACTGTGATGGTTGTTGGATTAATTTGCGTCAGCGTAACACCAACATGTCCGTTTTCTACTGAAGCAGTGCATTTGATCATCTAATTGCGACGACTGATCTAGTGCGAGCTTAATTTCTTTAACAAAATTAAAAGCTTTAATTTTTGCTGTGGCTTTG
>JBLHNW010000044.1:0-13803 GCA_047622205.1 Paraglaciecola sp. | reverse complement strand
AACCTCAAGCGCAATGGTATGAATGCCTTGGGTGAACATGGCGATATAACGCCCCAGATTGCCGGTCGTATCCTAGAGTTGGCCCTATAAGTTACTCGACAACATGGGAAAACATGACACCCAAATTAATTTGGTCGGGTGTCATCATCCCTGGATAACTTGTGGAATAGCGCTGAGTGCAACTTTGAGCACGCTAGGCTTCCCCCCTCCCATCTAGTTGCACGTTATTTTTTACGCGCAATCGGAGTATGCCCAAGTTCACTTACCATCTTCCAAAGTGACATTAACGAGAGCGGTTGGGCCATGACAAACTACACCAAAAGCCAAAACCGATTACCGCAAATATCAATATTGAAAAGCCTAGAATAATGTTCTTATACATAACATCTCCCAATGGGGAGATTAATGACCAAAAAATTCGTGCATGGCATGAAAAATTGAAGTGGAATTTAAGGATCTATTCTGGAGATTTTGGCTTAGATAGCCAATTGGGTAATAGAATGATTTTGAAAGACTGTTCTACTGTTTCAACCTTTAGCTCCCAATTCAGGCGGTATGCAATGCGCTTAACCAGATAAAGTCCTTGGCCGAGGCCCTCACTTTCGGGCGTTTTAGTCAGCTGATCGGTTAAATTGTACGGTAGAGGTTTGTGGTTTTTGTTCTCAAAAACCAGCGCGTTATCTTGCCTGCTAATATTGAGTGATGTTTCACTGGCGTGTTGGATGGCGTTTTCAATCAAATTGTTCACCAATAGAATAATAAGGCTATGATTTCCCTCTACTAAACAATCATCTTGAATATGCAAATCTACCGTGAAACCACGACGTTCCAACTTTTGATACAAGGCTAGAATACACCCTTCAAATATGGGGCGTATTAGTAAGCTAGTCGTATCCAGTGACTCCTGCCTGGCAAGGGCCAGAAGTATTGAAACCGTTGTTTGCATTTGTGTTGCCACCTGATCCAACCGTTCCTTGTCCTCATTTTGCAACTCTCGTTGGTCGATTAAGACCAGGGTGTTTTTTAATACCGTAAGTGGCGTGCGTAATTCATGACTAACATCACGTGTGAAGTCACTTTCTCGTTGCAAAGCCGCATTTAAATTATTCAAACTGCTTTCAATACTGGTAGCCAAAAAGCCCAATTCATTGATGTTGTTTTTCGAGTTCAAGCACAGAGGTTGGGAACTATTCTGCTGTGTTAATAACTCCTGAGTTAGCTGTAATATAGGTAAGGTTGCGATGCTTGCAATACGATAGGCGAGCCAGATTGCCAATAACATGACTAAAAGCAATGCCCCTGCCATCAACAGTATTAAGCCACCAGACAAATTCCTCACCGATAGCAAACCGGTAACGTCGGCAACCAGATAAGAGTCTAAGTTGTTGTTTGTCTCAGCTTGATCGTTTCTCAAATGAAGTTTTGATATATGGAAATGACCGTGGCCTTCGGTGAACACCTCTGTTGCACCCGGGTTTTCAAGTAAAACTTTTAGAACAAATTCAGGCAGCTTTTCAATGCTTGGATAGTGCAGCATATAGTCGAGTCGGGGTAGCGGAAATTCTCCTGTCATTGCATATTGTTGCTGTAAATAAATAGACTCTTTAGCCAATAATTTGTCGATGACGTCATCTTCGACAATGTAGGCGAATAAAAACGTAAACAGGCTGTAGATAACTGTTAAGAAAAGAGTAAAGGAAGCAAACAATAGAACAGTTTTACGTTTTATACTGCGTTGGAATTTCATTTTAACTTGTAACCGACATTGGTTATTGTGACTAGCATTGCTTGCTCAAAAGGTTTATCCAGAGCCGTACGTAAACTGTAAATATGGGATTTTAAAGCGTCACTTTCAGGTGGTTCGTCACCCCATATTTTGTGCATCAATACAGAACGAGAAACCGCTTGTGGATAGGCTTGAGCGAGCACTGACAGAATGCTGAAATCAATATTTGTTAGACTAAGTGCCTGGCCTTTACGACTTGCCGTTTTTTGCCCTAAATCCAACTGTAACTCAGCGATTACAATTTGTTTATTTGTATGCAGGTTATGGCGCCTTGCCAATGCTTGACAACGTAACACCAACTCGCGCATTTCAAAGGGCTTGGTAACATAATCATCCGCACCTTGATCGAAGCCACGGACTTTATCCTCAAATGCATCTCTTGCAGTGAGCATCAATATAGGGATATTAAACTGTGCCCGTTGCTTAATTTGCTGACAAACATCCAAGCCATCGATATCGGGCAAATTAAGGTCTAATAGCACCACATCATAAATATTTTCAGCCGCTAAACTTACTCCCAACTGTCCTGTTTGAGCGTAGTCTACTACCCACTTATGTCCGCCCAAAAACTCAATCAGTTGACGAGCGATGGCGAGATTGTCTTCAATCAGCAAGATTTTAAGCTTATTCAATTGCGAGATAAGGTCCTTAAGGTATATTCCCGAAAAATAACATGTTACAGGTGAAAAATAAGTGAAATCACGTCAAAGCGCGTTAATTAAATGATGATAATTCAGATGAACTCAAAAAATAGAATCGCTAAACTGGCTGAAGCAACGAATAACAGAACATAGCCGTTTATACCGAAATGGTCTTTTTCACGCCGGTTCCGCAAACGCTTTAATATTAAAACTGTGATACTAATCGCCACGCAAGAAGTTAGAAGTGCAAACAGATAAAAAATTAATGACGATGACCACTTTTTTCGCCCTGTCACGCCCCAGAATTCCTGTAAGCCGGAAATAAATTCCGGACGGGCATAGTGGAAAACTAACAGAGCCGCGATAAATAAAAACCAACCAAACACATTGAAGCCAACCATGATTTGGAACAGTTTGTCATTTTCTCGGAGTGTTTTTCGGCGTTTGGCTGCCTTTTGAGTATTTATTTCTTCTTGCATGTGTACCTTTGCATCGATTTTACTTGAGTCTTAGCGCCACGTGAGTAAGATTACACACCTTGTGGAAATAGCCAACTATCATGCTTGTTTTTTTATAATAAAGTTCGGCATTTTGCAAAATCACATTCAGGCATTCGGCAAATATCATTGGCTTCCAATCGAGTTTTATCTCGTTTGATTTTCCTTCAGCTACCTTGCAGCAAAACAATGCTCACGATATTAAACCGTGTCCTGAAAAATACGACTAACATTTTTATAATTGATTAATAGGGGCGTTCCCCTAGATTGTTTGGAGAGAAGAAATGGCGCAAGCCCCAGTGGCAGATATTTTTGCCGGTAAATATTCAGTTGGCGAACAAGTCACGGTAAAAGGTTGGGTAAGAACCCGCAGAGATTCAAAAGCAGGTTTATCCTTTGTAGCCTTGCACGATGGAAGTTGTTTTGATCCTATTCAAGTCATTGCGATGAATACTCTGGATAATTACGCCGACATACAGCGCTTAACGACGAGTTGTTCACTCGTTGTTACCGGATTGCTTAAAAAATCTGAAGGCCAGGGCCAGTCACTGGAAATAGCAGCCAGTGAAATAGAAATAATCGGCTGGGTAGAAAATCCGGATACCTACCCAATGGCCCCCAAACGTCACAGCATTGAATATTTGCGTGAGCACGCTCACTTGCGTCCACGCACAAACGTGATCGGCGCAGTAACGCGGGTACGTAACTGCTTATCCCAAGCCGTTCACCGTTTTTTCCACGAAAATGGCTACTGCTGGATCAGTACTCCTATTCTCACCGCTAGTGATACTGAAGGCGCAGGAGAAATGTTTCGCGTGTCCACCTTGGATATGCTGAACATCCCTGTTACCGACAAAGGTGAGGTAGATTACAGTCAAGACTTTTTCGGTAAAGAAACTTTTTTAACCGTATCAGGCCAACTGAACGTTGAAACCTTTTGTACTGCCATGTCCAAGGTATACACCTTTGGCCCAACATTTAGAGCTGAAAATTCCAATACTAGCCGTCATTTGGCGGAGTTTTGGATGATAGAGCCTGAGGTAGCCTTCGCTGATCTGGCGGATATCGCCCAACTAGCAGAAGATTTACTCAAATACGTGTTCAAAGCCGTACTAGATGAACGAGCAGATGACATGGCCTTTTTTGCCCAACGGATTAATAAAGAAGCCATTAGCCGCCTAGAAAAAGTGATCGAACAAGACTTTGTACGTATGGACTACACAGAGGCCGTCGAGATCCTGCAGAACTGCGGTAAAAAATTCGAATTCCCGGTTTCCTGGGGTATCGACTTGTCTTCAGAACACGAGCGTTATCTGGCTGAAGAACACGTCGGCGCACCAATTATTATGCAGAATTATCCGAAGGATATAAAAGCCTTCTATATGCGTATAAATGACGATGGTAAAACTGTTGCCGCAATGGATGTATTAGCACCAGGTATCGGTGAAATTATCGGTGGTTCACAACGTGAAGAACGTCTGGACGTATTCGACCGTCGCCTCGAAGAGATGGGTTTAAATCAGGAAGATTATAGCTGGTATCGTGACCTACGACGCTACGGCACAGTGCCCCACTCTGGTTTTGGGCTGGGTTTTGAACGTCTGGTAGCCTACGTGACCGGCATGCAAAATGTACGTGATGTCATAGCCTTCCCACGTTCGCCGGGCAATGCTAATTACTAAGCGTTTCAGTTAGCCTTAGTTTGATTCAAAAACCACCTCAATGCAGGTGGTTTTTTTATGTCGTCCAGACACCATTATTTAGTCCTACACTCAATCAGTAAAATTTATAGCAACAGCCCAGATAATTAATCGATACTGAATTATCACATCGATGTGATGGCCATTCTGGTGAAAGGCGAGAAATTTGAGATATATACCCCGGCCATCAATCGAACCAATTGGTAAGCGACGTTATGCTTAGTGAACTCAGCTCATGGCTCTCATTCATTTGCCGCCGCCATGCAATTCCGATGATTTTGGGTCTAGAGAAGAACAGCACGCTATATTTTATGAACTTTATATTTATTTCAGTTTAAAATGGCTTAAAAACCGGTAAGGATATTAAAACTAAATGCCATTTTTAATTCTTTCAATAGTGCTACAGGTAGCATTTGTGATTCATATTGTTAAGACAGGTCGTTCCACAACATGGATTTGGATTGTTGTCATGCTGCCAATGGCGGGATCCATCGCTTATTTAATTCTTGAAGTTTTGCCTGGTTTATTAAGTAGTAATGCGGGTAGACGTGCTGGCGGAAAATTAAAATTGGTCGTTAATTCGAATAAAAACATCAACGCTGCAGCCGAACAATTTTCAATTTCTGACACCGTAGAAAACTCTATGCGATTAGCCGAAGAATGTTATGAGAAAGAGCTTTTTTCTGAAGCAAAAGAACTATACCTCAAATGTTTAGATGGCCACCACGCGGACGATCCATATTTATTGTTTGGCCTGGCGAAATCTGACTTTCAATTGGGCAACTATACTACTGTAAAATCGACTTTAGATGAGCTGATAGAAACAAATCCAGATTTTAAAAACCCAGAAGCACACCTGCTTTATGCAAGATGTTTGGCAGAGTTAAAGGAAGTAGCGGCTGCCATAGAGGAATATGAAGTTTTGCATAGTTATTTCGCTGGCCCTGAAGCCTCATTTTGTTTTGCCCAGTTTCTAAAATCGCAAAATCAAACCGAACGGGCTACTGAAATATTCAAACAGATAATTCATACAGCAAAAACTGCTAGTAAACACTATAACTCGATGCATCGAGAAATTATCAAGCAGGCAAATAGTGAAATAGTTATGTGAGGTAAATAACATACCGTGCTTTTTATTGCTGGAAATACGAAACAGTCGTTATCGCCTTAGAATTGTTATGATCGAAAAAGTCCTAATCTGTTTATAGTCAGACCCACCTTTATTTGTTACTACTTAAGCTAGCCAATACTAAACGATTGATGCAGGAATAATTTAATGGCCAAATTACAGCAAGAAATGTTTGAACAGACCAACAATAAGGAGCTTTTTTTACAGGCCCAAAATGCTGCGTTTGAGTACCTTGATGGCTTGCCTGCACAACGGGTATTTCCGAGTCAGGAGGCACTCAAAAACCTCTGTTATTTTGACGAAGATCTTCCTGCAGATATGTCGAATGCACAAGACGTCATCACCCTGCTGAGTGAGTACGGTTCACCTGCAACGACTGCGCAAAATGGGGGCCGTTATTTTGGTTTTGTTAATGGCAATGCCCTTCCGGTCGGTTTGGCGAGCAAATGGCTGGCAGATTTTTGGGATCAAAATGCCGCCTTATATGTAATGTCTCCCATCGCCGCCAAGCTGGAAAATATTTGTCAGACTTGGTTAAACCAGTTGTTTGATTTGCCAAAACAGACTGTCGCAGGTTTTGTTAGCGGCACTTCAATTGCCACCTTATCGGGTTTAGCTGCAGCACGTTTTCGTCAGCTGCAAAATCTTGCTTGGGATATCAACCAACAAGGCTTGTTCGGCGCACCGAAACTGCGTTTAATTCTTGGTACTCAAACTCACGGCACGGTTGCCAAGGCAATCTCTTTACTGGGCTTGGGTCAAGATTGCATTGAATGGGTTGAATGCGACGATCAGGGAAGAATGCTTATCCAGCAGCTTCCTGATTTGGACGAAAGCTGCATCGTGGTGCTACAAGCGGGCAACGTAAACTCAGGTGCCTTTGATGATTTCGAAACAATATGCAAGGCGGCCAGAAGTGCCGGGGCCTGGGTGCATGTCGATGGCGCATTTGGCTTGTGGGCCGCAGCTTCTGACAAATTTACACATCTTACTCAGGGGATCAATCTGGCCCAATCCTGGTCAGTCGACGGCCACAAAACCCTGAATACGCCTTATGATTGCGGTATGGTAATGTGTGCAGATCCTGAAGCCCTTGTCACAGCTTTGCATCAAAGCGGCAGCTATATTCAGTATAGTGAACAGCGTGATGGTTTAATGTATACCCCGGAAATGTCACGCCGCGCACGAGGGATAGAGCTTTGGGCTACAATGAAATACCTGGGTCGTGCTGGCATGACCGAACTCGTTGAACAATTACACGAGCATGCGTTTACAATTGCAACTTTGCTGAAACAAAACGGATTCGAAGTACTTAATGACGTGGTCTTCAATCAGGTCATTGTCAGTTGTGGCTCTGAATCACTGACTAAAACCACTCTCGCCAACATTCAACAATCGGGCGAGTGTTGGTGTGGTGGTTCTACCTGGCTCGGTAAAAGTGTAATACGCATCAGTGTCTGTTCCTGGGCTACTACAAAAGAAGATATATTACGCACTATTGATACGTTTGTGACGGCGCGCTCCATGTCAGAGTAAGCAATATGTTTACTCCAACAAATCCGCCACTTATAGACTAAATTCGTGTATGATTTTGTTAATAAACAATAATAACTTAGTATTAACAAGGCCAATACTGCCACGCCCATATGCTGACCGAAACCATCAAACATTCATCTCCTACGCCTAGCCAAACCCAGGTAACGTGCCATGAATGTGATTATATTGTCGCTCTGCCGGTTTTGCAGCATAAACAAAAAGCCCTTTGTCCCCGTTGTGGATTTAACCTGACCACCTATCGCTCAAATGCGGTTCAACGGATTATCGCCTTGGCAATTGCGGCACTAATATTTTTACTTGCCTCACTGCCATTTGAATTTTTGTCCTTTAGCGCCCAAGGGCAATCTCAATCTATCAACATCCCCGGCAGTTTATTGGTTTTAGTGGAGCAAGATTACGCCCTGCTAGCTGTATTACAAGCCATCGCAATTTTGGTCCTGCCGGCATTCATATTACTTTTACTACTGTATGTTTTAATTCCTCTGAGTCTTAATTATCGACCTGCCAAAGCCGATGTGGTGGTAAATTTGGTTTTCCGTTTGTTGCCCTGGACCATGGCTGAAATTTTCTTAATTGGCGTACTGGTAAGTTTAATAAAAATCACCTCCATGGCCGATGTGGGAATGGGCCCTTCATTTTATGCCTACGTTCTTTTTACCCTTTGCATGACTGCTACGTTGATGTATTTGGATAAACATCAACTCAGTTTACTCATCACATCAATGCCACCGGAGCAGCATAGACCCATAAATCCGTCACAAAGTGTCCAAACTACCTGGGCATTGCTAATCACTTCAGTATTGCTTTATATTCCGGCAAACGTCTTACCTATTATGCATACAAGTTTACTCGGTAATGATGAACCTAGCACTATCCTGGGCGGCGTTATTTTACTTTGGCAAATGGGCTCTTATCCTATTGCGGCGATTATTTTTATCGCCAGTGTATTTGTACCCGTAGCTAAACTTATTATCTTGTGTTGGCTCAACTACTCAGTACAAATTGGGTTAGAGGGGCGAAATAATGAACGCATATTTTGGTACCGTATTACTGAATTTGTTGGTCGCTGGTCTATGGTCGATGTTTTTGTAGTAGCGGTTTTAGTCAGTTTAATACAATTAGGAAATATCATGAGTATTCATCCGGGATATGCAGCCATAGCTTTTTGTGGGGTTGTCATCGTCACTATGCTAGCCGCAATGTCTTTTGACAGTCGACTTATTTGGAAAAATGACGACGTAAATCACGAGGTAAACATTCGATGAATGACAGCTCTGTGCAACCGCAGGCCGAAGCACAACCAGCTGATATTAAACCAGTGAGAAGCATCTCAAAAATCTGGTTGGTTCCTCTCGTGGCTCTGTCCATTGGACTCTGGATGATATATTACCAATGGAGCAACCAGGGACCGCTAATCACTATTCAATTTGAGAACGCAGAAGGCCTGGAAGCCGGTAAGACCAAGATTAAAACCCGAAATGTAGATATTGGACAGGTCAAAAGGATCGAGTTATCACCAGATCTTAAGGGCGTTTTGGTAACTGCTCGTCTGGATCTCAATCATGAACATTTACTCCATGAAGGGAGTAAATTTTGGATAGTGACGCCGAGAATTTCATTAAACGGCGTATCGGGACTTGGCACTCTCTTATCTGGCCCCTACATCAATATGGAGGCTGGGGAAATTGGCGAAGAAACGACCCAATTTGTTGCTTTGAGTGCTCCTCCAGTTACACCCGCAGGAACACCTGGCTTACACGTTACGCTAAACAGCAATGATGAATTCGCTTTCAAGGAGGGAGACCCGGTTATTTATAAAGGCTTAAAGGTTGGTGAGTTCGAAAACATTTACTTCAATTTTGATGAACGTGTCGTTTATTACAATACCTTTATCCAAGCGCCCTATCACAAGCTAATAACCGAAAATACCAAATTTTGGGATAGCAGTGGCATACGTATGGAACTAGGTGCCGATGGCGTAAAAGTGAGTACCGGTAGTATCGAGACTCTGTTAACCAACGGCGTTACGTTCGGTATTCCGGAAGGCATGCCACACGGTGAGCAAATTACCAAACGCACATTCTTTGATATTCATAGTTCTTATGAATCTGCTGCCGAAGAACGTTATAAACTATCAGCGGAGTACCTTATTCTTGTTAGCGACACCATTCGAGGTCTGCAAATCGGTGCCCCGGTAGAATACCGCGGTTTGGTAATTGGAAAAGTGCTGGATATAAATCCGCAAGAGCTGGCTCAAGACAGCTTATTGGAAAAGGGCTACACGATCCCAGTGGTGATAAGTATTCAACCTGGACGTGTGCAACAACCTGACAATCAAGTTGGACTGGAGTTTGTTCGTAAACAAACATCGCATTGGATTGATAATGGTTTACGTGCGTCGTTAAAAACGGGCAGTTTATTAACTGGCGCTTTATTTGTTGATCTACAAAATTATCCTGATGCGGAACCGGTAATAGCGAATACTTTACTGGGATATGACGTTATTCCAACAATTACTAACGAGTTTGCACAAATCACTGCAAAAGTTAACGCTATCTTAGATAATATCAATCAACTTCAACTTCAAAAATTGGCCGGGAATGCTAATGATATGTTGCAGCAAATATCCACGGCGGCGAAATCCTTACAAGATACAGCTTCTAATATAGACAACTTGTTGATAAGTGCTCACCAGGGTCAACTCAGTGCAAGTATCAGTAAGGCATTAGAGAGCGTAACTAAACTTACAAGTGATTTTTCTGCTGGCTCTGACAATTACGATGAGATGAACGCCACAATGATGTTGCTACAAGGCACCCTAAAAGACTTACAACCTATATTACTTCAGCTCAACAGCACACCTAACAGTTTGATATTTGTCGACGGCAGTGGCATCAGGTTAGAGCCGAAAGGTAAATCATCCCAGGCACCACAAGGAGATCAATAAGCTTATGAAACTTTTACTCGTTATGCTCTTTTGTGTATTGCTACAGGCCTGCACCTCAGCACCGGACAAGGTAAACTATTATTTATTGCATACAGCTGAAGAAGCTAATTTAGCCAATAAACCCACACAAAGCCCAAAAATCGTTTTGGCGAAAATAATACTAGCCGATTATTTGCGTCAAAATAGGCTGGTATTACAAGTAAATAAGAATCAGCTCTACTACTCTGCCCTGGACATTTGGGCCGAAAACCTCGAGGCTGGGATCAGTAAAGCTCTGTTAACAGACCTTAACCAGCAAACTGGAAATTATCAATATATGCGTTACGCTGCACCGGATAGTGAGTCAGCCAGCTATGAATTGATTGTAGAAATGGAACATTTCCTGGCCACTAACGATTCCAAAGTGATCGGTTCTGGAAATTATTGGCTAATAGATAAAACTTCTGGCAAACATATTTTTTCTGACAAATTTTACTTAAGGAGTGACTTAACAAAAGACGGTTATGTTCATGCGGTTGAACAGTTGAGGGCTTTACTTTATACCTTAAGCCAAAAAATAAATGAAGAGATCAATAACATACCGAAGCAGCACTAAATCCCCATGAATTTGAAGCGATTCATCGCCAACTAACTAAAAAAAGGCGTTGATAATTCGACGGATTTAGAAACGAAGCAACGAATTTATGTCGCCAATTTATTTGGATTTATAGGCTATTAAATTACGTTTTTAATGGCTATAAATGCCTTACTGCGTAGTAACTATTTACTTGCTACGGTCTTAATGACTGCCAGTGTATTATTTTTCTTTTCCCATCTAATTATCAGCTTCAAGTACTCCGAAAATAGCTACAAATTTGCGGCAAATTCTGTCACAACGTCTTTAATGATATTGATGTTTTATCTTGTATACACCGGCGGTGTGAACAATACAGGCCCCTTATGGATATATGTAGTACCACCTGTTGCACTATTTTTTGGTGGCATGCGTAAAGGCTTGCGCAATCTAGGCTTATTTGCAGCGGCCATTGCCGTACTGATGGTTTATCCAAATGATCAACTGCTTGCAGCAAGCTATTCCTACGAATTTAAGTCAAGATTGATGTACTCATTTATGACTGTAAGTTATCTCTTTGCGTTCTATGAATATTCCCGTCAACGCTCATTTGAATATATGCAAAAGATCAGTTAAAAATTCGAAGAACAAGCCCGTCACGATCCACTTTCTGCTTTACAAAACAGAAGAGGCATGATGGAAAAACTCCACTACGAACGCGAGCGAAACGAAGCTTACACAACATGTCATTAATGATGTGTGATATTGATCATTTTAAAAATATCAATGATAATTTCGGCCATGAAACAGGCGATATGATCATTAAAGAATTGGCAGATATTTTCATCGTTACACTGCGCAAACAAGATACGGTAGCGCGTTGGGGGGGGGGGGGAGAAAAATTTTTATTTCTACTCCCAGAAACTAACGCTCAACAAGCGTTTATTCTAGGTGAAAAAATCCGTCATAAAATTGCTGACAGCGAATTTTGTTTTCAAGATAAATCATTAAAATTAACCGCCAGCATAGGTATTTACGAAGTGATGGAAGGCAATAATATCGAACAGGCGATTTCTTATGCCGATAATAATTTATATGAAGCAAAGAAAACAGATCGTAACCGCTGCGTGATAAACCCTCAATTTTAAAGTAACTGGTAGATAATTTAAGATAGCGTTAATTGCTCCCAATTTCAGCTCTTAGATAATCCCCATGCCACCTAAACGGCTTTAAATTCCCGCTGAAACGCGCATTTTGAGGTAGTATAGGTATATACATCCAAATAACATCAAGCATAAGATTGCAATGCGTCCTAATCGTTTCCCCATCAATGAAGATACCCCCTTAAATTGGCGAGTATTTGCGCAACTTTGGCCTTTCCTTACTGAGTTTCGGGGCAGAGTTGCATTAGCCTTACTCTGCCTTGTGGCAGCAAAAATTGCGAGTATTACCCTTCCTTTTATACTCAAAGACACTGTTGATTCGCTCAATCAACAAAGTACAGTTAATCAATTAGTCATTGTGCCGTTTGCCTTGGTAGCGGCGTATGGAATGTTACGCTTAGCTAATGTTTTGTTTGGTGAAATACGTGACACTTTATTTGGACGGGTTACCGAACGCGCTATGCGCCGTCTGGGTCTCAAAGTATTTAAACATTTACACAATCTGGATTTAGATTTTCACCTCAACCGTCAAACTGGCGGTTTGTCCCGAGACATTGAACGAGGCACCAGTGGTATAAACTTCCTAATGCGCTTTTTGGTGTTTAATATCGTGCCCACCTTGTTCGAAATTGCCGCTGTCATTGGCGTGTTATTCTACAATTACGGCATCAGTTTCGCCCTTATTATTCTAGTTTCGGTGATCAGTTATATAGGATTTTCAATCAAAGCTACTGATTGGCGCACTCGATTTGTCAGAGAAGTGAATCAAGCGGACTCCAGTAGCAGTTCCAGAGCGATAGACAGCTTGCTCAATTATGAAACTGTTAAGTACTTTAACAATGAAGATTACGAAGCTCAGCGTTACGATATTGATCTCGCTGCCTGGGAGAATGCCAGACGCAAGAATCGCTTGTCATTATTTGCCTTAAATGGTGGTCAGGCTTCTATCATAGCTATTGCAATGACCAGCATGATGGCCCTGGCGGCCTATAACGTTGCCCATAACAGAATGACCATTGGTGATTTTGTACTCATCAACGCATTTACCATGCAAATATTTATGCCCCTTAACTTCCTCGGATTTGTTTACCGAGAAATACGCGGCTCACTTGCTAACATAGAGAATCTTTTTAACCTGCTCGATAAACATCCCAAGGTGCCGATGGATGAACAAGCCCCGGATCTAAAAGTCAGCAATGGACAAATCGAATTCAACAATGTCCAGTTCAACTACCGCCCCGATCGACCTATTCTGAATAAGGTCAGTTTTACAATTGAACCTGGACAAAAGGTAGCGGTCGTTGGGGAAAGTGGTGCGGGAAAGTCTACCCTGGTAAAACTGTTGTTTAGATTCTACGATACTAGTAACGGCTCTATCAGTATTGACGGGCAAGACATAAAATTAGTAAACCAGCAATCCTTACGCCGTGCTATCGGCATAGTGCCCCAAGATACCGTGCTGTTTAACGATACTATTATAGAAAATATTCGCTACGGCAGACCCGATGCAAGTGACGAAGAGGTTCAACAAGCAATTGACTTGGCTCATCTAAGAAGCTTTATCTCTTCTTTGCCTGATGGTGAACTTACTCAAGTAGGAGAGCGAGGCCTTAAACTGTCAGGAGGCGAAAAACAGCGAGTGGCGATTGCCAGAACCATATTGAAACGCCCACCAATATTGGTATTTGATGAAGCGACATCATCACTCGACAGCCAATCTGAGCAGGCAATTCTAAATGCCTTACGTGAAATCGCCCAAGGGCATACAAGTTTGGTGATCGCGCACAGATTGTCCACAATAGTCGACGCAGATAGCATCGTAGTGATGGG
>JBLHNW010000043.1:0-13838 GCA_047622205.1 Paraglaciecola sp. | reverse complement strand
AAATAGGGTCTGTACTGAAATAAACTTTCAGAAAATTATTGTATTTTATTTTCATTTAGCCTGTAAATGCTCAAATAATCAGCGTATCAGCCTATTTTGCATTAAATTTAATTGAAACAGAGTTAACACAATATCGTTTTCCGGTCGGCGTAGGCTCATCATCAAAAACATGTCCTAGATGTGCATCACAGTTTTTACAGACAACTTCTATGCGCCGCATCCCATAGCTATTGTCAGGATTATATTGGACATTTGCGTCTTTACTCTGCGCCGAGAAGGATGGCCAACCACAACCTGAATCAAACTTATCTTCAGAACTAAATAATTTTTCTCCACAACAGGTGCACAGATAATCTCCTTGGCTAACAATATCTAACAATTCACCTGTAAATGGGCGTTCCGTCCCCTTCTTGCGGCACACCCTAAACTCTTTTTCAGAAAGGGTCTTACGCCATTGTTTTTAAGTTAATTTCATTTCAAATCACCTACTCAACAAAAATTATTTTTAGTTTTTTGCGTTTAAGTCGTAATTTCCTCTATGACCGAAAACCTTTTGTTTGAGCATGACCGATTTATGACTGACTTAAAAAAGTTTAAGTGATAAAAATATAAATAGCATAGGATTTCTATTCACTTCATTGAACTGAAAAAACCAAATACTGAAGTTACGCTAAAATGTGGTTTCTTAAACTATTTCGCTTGCCGAGCGTTTAAACACACAAACACTTCTATAGGCTTGCATATGCACATCTCTTAGCAGCACATCAGGTTTTGCTGAAATTTTCCGGTAGCGAGTATCGAGTATTAACTGCCAACCATCTGCAGATTCTAAACTTGGTAAATTAAAGCGTACATCATGATCACTGGCATTAAATATCAACAACCAATGCTCGTTAATTTTATCCACGTCTTTAGGTACTTCTTTCAACTCTACTGCAAATGCCTGGTTATTATGATCATGCCAATCATCTTCCAGTTTTCTGGCACCATCTGGACGATACCAATAGACTCTATCTACATTATGATCGAGTGTATAGTTGTCCTCTTTAAGCCTCAGATAATTGAGTAATTCACTATTTTTGCGCATTGCAATGACATAGGTACAAAACTCTAGAAAATCTTGCTTTTGTTCGTTCAGGGACCAATCAATCCAATTAATTTCATTGTCCTGACAATAAGCGTTATTGTTACCTTGCTGACTACGGCTAAGTTCATCACCACTCAAAACGTGAGGAATACCTTGGGACAATAGCAAGGTGACGAACAAATTACGCTTTTGACGTTCTCTTAAGGCAACAATTTCTTCATTTTTACTGGCACCTTCAATACCATAATTAGCCGAAATATTGTGCCCATGACCATCTCTATTCTGTTCACCGTTAGCATCATTATGCCGATCCACGTAACTAACCAAATCCTGCAAGGTAAATCCGTCGTGATAGGTTACATTATTGACCGAAGTTAAAATTGAACGGTTATCTGCAGGAAACACATCTCTGGAGCCTAATAATCGAGTTGCAAAATCACTCGTTTGTCCTTTATCGCCACGCCAAAAAGATCGCACTGTGTCACGATATTTGTCGTTACACTCTAACCAGTTTGAAGGAAATTGGCCAAGCCTATATCCCCCGTGGCCAATATCCCAGGGTTCAGCGATTAATTTACAGTTAGCCAATGTGGGATCCTGACGCAGGGTGCGAAAAAAAGCAGACATTCTGGAAAACTCATAAGGATCACGCCCTAGGCTGGCCGCAAGGTCGAAACGAAATCCGTCAACTCCCATGTCACTAAACCAATATCTTAAGGCATCCATGACCATTTTCAATACATAAGGAAACGCCGTATTTACACTGTTACCGCAACCAGAATTATTGACATATTTATGATAATCAATCGCCCCATACTCATTACTTTCAAATAAATAGAACGAGGAGTTATCAAATCCTTTGAAAGACAATGTAGGTCCATCAAATCCGCTTTCTGCAGTGTGGTTGAAAACCACATCCAGGATGACTTCGATACCAGCCTGATGCAGACACGTAACCATAGTTTTGAATTCACTGATTCCATCTTCGACCACATAACGAGGATCTGGACAGAAAAAGTTAATAGGGTTATATCCCCAATAGTTGGTTAGACCTTTTTCAGTGATATAGGCCTCAGGCATAAATGCTGCCACAGGCATCAACTGGACGGCTGTCACGCCTAAACTAAGCAAATGCTGGATAATTTCCGGTTGGCACAAGCCCAGAAATTTACCTCGATAAGGTTCGGGTACATCAGGGTGAAGTTGAGTAAGGCCTTTTACATGGGCCTCGTAAATTACAGTTTTACTAAGTGGCGTATTAGGTTTCTCTGTGTTTGCATGGATTAGCTCTGGCGCCACAACAACAGACTTTGGCAGCATAAACTGGCTATCAGCTTCATATTGTCGAGCGTTCCAAAAAAGAGGGCGATTTAGCGATTTAGCGTAAGGGTCTATCAACAGCTTTTGTGGGTCGAAATGCAATCCTTGATGTGCGTGGTTATCACCGCTGGTACGATAACCGTATAACTGGCCACTCGTTACATTGTCCACAAAACAATGCCATATTTTGCCGGTTTTGGCGGACATCGGAATAACCATCAGCTGTTCTTCAGTTTCAGGACTAAAAAAACATAATTGAACTAGAGCGGCATCGGGACAATGCACAGCAAAATTGCACCCTTTGACAGTAAGTGTAGCCCCAAGGGGATGTGGATTGCCGTTGCTTAGTTGATAGTTTTGTTCACTCACCAATGTTATCCCTTGTACAAAATGTATAGGCTAGCTAACGGCGGTAAACTGACTGCTATTGATAAGCTTTGATTATTCCAAGGAAGCTCCTCAGACAACATAGTTTCGTTCACCGGGTAAGCACTTCCCCAATATTTTTCAGCGTCCGTATTCAGAATAAGCTGGTACGTTCCAGGATCTTGAACACCCAATCTGAATTTTTCATGTGCAACGGGGGTAAAGTTATTAAGTATATATATTTTTTGTTTTTGACCCGATGATTTGCGCAACAGAGACAATATACTTTGCTCAGCATTGCCGTGATCAATCCATTCAAACCCTTCAGCCTGATGATCTAATTCATGTAAGGCAGGATAGGCTTGATAGGTCTTATTCAAATCACGAATAACTGACTGAATACCTTTATGCTTATCAAATTCTAGCAGATGCCAGTTAACTGAACTGTCATGGTTCCATTCACTAGCCTGACCAATCTCATTACCCATAAAGTTTAACTTTTTGCCTGGGTGTGCATACATGAAGGCTGAATAACAACGTAAGTTTGCCGCTTGCTGCCATTCATCTCCTGGCATTTTACGCAATAAAGATCCTTTACCATGCACCACTTCATCATGGGATATAGGCAATACGAAGCTTTCATCGAAAGCGTAAACCATACTAAAAGTTATTTCGTTGTGGTGATAACGTCGATATGAGGGGTCTTTAGAAATGTAATGCAATGAGTCATGCATCCAGCCCATATTCCACTTAAAACCAAAGCCTAAACCACCTTCGAACACTGGACGAGAAACCTTAGGAAAAGACGTAGACTCTTCCGCTATAGTCATCGCATTCGGGTATTTTTGATAAACTTCCTTATTCATCCATTGCAACAAACTAATGGCTTCGTAATTGTGATTGCCACCATCGACATTTGGGATCCAGTCGCCGTCATCCCGAGAATAATCGAGATATAACATTGATGCTACAGCGTCTACGCGCAATCCATCAATATGGTATTTGTCCACCCAAAATAGAGCGTTTGCCA
This sequence comes from Paraglaciecola sp., assembly GCA_047622205.1. GTDB lineage: Bacteria > Pseudomonadota > Gammaproteobacteria > Enterobacterales > Alteromonadaceae > Paraglaciecola. The sequence goes on along the minus strand of JBLHNW010000043.1, from coordinate 10,035 downwards.
CCAAAAATTGGCGAACAGTGTCTTTACCAAAGTCATAAATACAAGAATTCCAATCAGGATGCCAACCTTTACGCGGGTCTTCGTACTCGTAAACATGAGTGCCATCAAATCGGGATAAACCATGGCCATCTTCAGGAAAATGCGCAGGTACCCAGTCAATGATCACTGCAATATCATTCTGATGGCATTGATCAACAAAATACTTGAATTCATCTGGAGAGCCGAAACGACTAGTTGGTGCAAAAAGCCCTACAGGTTGATAGCCCCAGGATCCATCAAATGGAAACTCTGATACTGGCAACAGTTCAATGTGGGTATAGCCCATATCCTTGATATACGGGATGAGGTCTGCCGCCAATTGTCGATAACTTAAATAGGTTTGCTTTGATCCTGATTCAGGTCTTTTCCATGAACCCATGTGTAATTCATAAATGCTCATCGCTTGGGCATATTTGTCAGAATCCTGAGCCTTCATCCAAGTCTGGTCTTTCCATTGATACTGATTGTGATCGTAAACTACAGATGTATGAGAAGGGTATTGTTCAGCACTAAAACCAACTGGATCCGCCTTGTGGGGTAAGTCATTTCCCGCACTGTCTTTTATTTGATATTTATATTTTGCCCCGGCTTCGATACCCGGCACGACCAAAACCCAATAACCCGAATCAGTTTTCTGCATGGGTAAACGGCAACCATCCCAATAATTGAAATCGCCAATCAAAGACACTGCACTGGCGTTTGGTGCAAACACGGCAAAACGTGTAGCTTGTATAGGTTCTTGCAGGCCCACATCGAGATTAATTAACTGTGCCCCAAGCTGCTGGTAAATGTTTTCCGCGGCGTGATCGATAAAGTGCACGGCATAATAAGCCTGGTCTTGAAATTGGTAAGGATCAATCACTTGATATTCGCCGTCAGCGAAGCTCACCTTCAGTGAGTATACTTTGGGAAGTATTTTGGGTTTGAAATTAGCGCTAAATAAATCACTCCCCTCTTGCCTTTTTAGCTTTCCAATACTTTTACCTGAAGCCAGATCAATAACCGAAATTTTTTCCGCATTAGGCATCCACACGGTGATAGCAATGGATGTTTTTTTATCATTAAAAACGGGACCTAGGTGGGAAAAAGGGAAACTACATTGTGCTTGTTTTAATTGTTGTGCTAACTGCATTTCGTCGCCTTACGGTGGTAGCGATCTAATGGTTTTAGATCGCTATATAGCAAGCATTATTCTGAGGCTCTTTGTCTTGCCTCAGTTAATCCCAGAGCAAGCTCCTGTAAACCAGTATCACTGAATACTTGCTCTAAATTCCTGGTTAATTTACGCCGCCAGTTTGGATACTCCTTAAATGTTCCAGGAATATTAACTGGTTTATCCATTTCTAACCAATCTTCTAACTGTAGACTTAATAACGCACTTGAACCGGAGGCCATATGCAATTGCATACCAAAGTTTAGGTCTCTATTCATTGCTACGTGGTTAACATCTCTACCTACAGACTCTTTAACAGAATGATGACCATTCAAGGTGTCTAGTATGGACTGTTTGTTATTGTGCCTACTTTGATATAGGCCTGCAAGAATATCATCGGTTGGATACAAGCCCAATTCTTTACCCAGTTGCAAATCATAGCAATGCCAATAACCTTCCAGCGTAGGCATATCATGGGTAGTCAACGTTGACATTGACTGCACAGGATAATGTGATGGTGAAAAGAAACCACCATCTTCCGCTTGTTCAAAAAAGAACACACGATATGAATACACACCATTATCAGCCAGCATAATTCTAATTTCATCCGGTACGGTACCCAAGTCTTCACCAATCACCAGACTTTGATGACGATGGCTTTCAAGGGCCAATATTCCCAATAGATCATCTACCGGGTAGCCAACATAACCGCCTTCTTTAGCATTATCTCCACTGACAACCCACCACAATCGCAATAATGCCATTACATGATCTATTCGCAGCGCACCTGTGGCCCGCATATTAGAGTCAAACAAATCAATAATTGGTTGATACTTTTGTTGATACAGCTTTTCGGGATCCATTGGTGGTAAACCCCAGTTTTGCCCTAAAGGTCCTAACACATCCGGAGGAGCCCCTACACTAGCATCGGTGCAATATAAGTCTTTGTTACCCCAGATTTCGGCACTTCCCTCACTTACGCCCACAGCAAGATCACGGTATAAACCAACACACATATTATGTTCACGAGCGACTTGATTAGCCATTTCTAACTGCAAAGCAGCCTGCCACTGTAGCCACAAGAAAAACTTCACTCGTTTGGCGTTCGCCTTAGCAAATTTTGCCACCGCCGAATTATGATAATCTGAATAGGCATTTGGAAAGACAGGCCATCCCCATGAAGGTTTCCCCGCAGATGCTAGGCTCTCCTGCAAGGCATCATAGACAGCAAGCGTATGTAAGCTCTCACCGCCTTCTTGTACAAATTTCTTAAATATCTTATTCAGTTTAGTATTTTTGGACAAATATTTGTCATTTTGATATTCGAAAACCGCACTCAAAGCGGCTAACTTTAGCTCAACGACCCTGACATAATCGACGTATTCAACTTCACGTGCAATGGCAAGGTTTTCCTGAAATTCAGTATCATTAACCACAGCCTGAGTATGTTCAGACTGATAACCTTCTACAGCAGTGACATCTATATAGATAAAATTGAGCCAACGTCTGGAAGAAGGCCCATAGGGGCTGCACGTATCAGGATCAGCTGGATATAATGCGTGGATAGGATTAAGACCAATAAAATCGGCCCCTTGAGACGCTGCTTTGGTGAGTAAAAAGGCTAAATCAGTAAAATCTCCTACACCCCAATTATTTTCGCTACGCAGGCAATATAATTGCACACTCAAACCCCATACTTTCTTTCCGCTTTCCATTGCTGGAGGCTTGTAGCAGGACGTGGGTGCAATGATAAGACGCATGTTAGCCAAAACATCGTCTTCAATAATGATCTGCAAATCATGGTAACCCAAAGGCAGTGACTCTGGAATATCGATCAAATACTCTTGAAACTCGACTTCATCAATATGCACAATATTTATCAACTGGCCATCAATTGGAACAAAGGAATGGTTAATTACTTGGCCTTGTTCGGTGGTTATTTGGCATGTGTATTCATCTGACACAAGTTCAATTGGCAAACGTAAAGCAATTTGTAAGTTTTCGTTACTACGCAAAACCTGTACCGGGTTGAGCGGAGACAACCACACATCATTAACATATTCATCAGCTTGAACGCGCAGTTTATTATTATCAGCGACCTCATAACCCATCACTTTGAGTAACTTCTCCTTAGTGCCTGGGCCTATTGTGGAAGGGTTTCCCCATGCGTCCAGATAGTTAGATTCGATACCACGATGCTCAACTAAGTAGTCAATTAATGATGAAGCCATTAATGTTTAATTCCTGTAAATTTTAGCGATATTTTCAATTTAGCATTATCAGGTAAAGTCTCGCTCAGACGAAGTTGAATACGTTTGCATAAACAAAAATGTAATTTAATAACAAAATTGTGGGAATATTTTGCCTTATTTTGCAAAATAGTCCATAATTTTGTAATTATATTTCACAACAACATCATTGTAGAGGGTTAAAAGATGACGATAAAGATTGGGATCAATGGTTTTGGCCGTATTGGACGATTTGTACTTCGCGCCGCATGTGAACGCAAAGAAATCGAAGTAGTTGGTGTAAATGATTTGCTTGACGCAGACTATATGGCTTACATGCTAAAGTATGACTCAACTCATGGCAAATTTAATGGCTCTGTTGAAGTTAAAGACGGCAACCTGATCGTAAATGGCAAAACTATTCGAGTCACTTCTGAACGTGATCCAGCCAATCTAGCATGGGATGTTGTTGGAGCCGACGTTATAGTCGAAGCGACGGGGATATTTCTCACTGACGAAACAGCACGCAAACATATCCAAGCCGGAGCTAAAAAAGTTGTATTATCAGCACCATCTAAAGATGATACTCCAATGTTTGTAATGGGCGTTAATCACAATGATTATGCAGGTCAGGACATTGTATCTAATGCATCTTGTACTACTAACTGTTTAGCTCCTCTGGCCAAAGTAATAAATGATAACTTTGGTATCGTCAGCGGATTAATGACAACCGTACATGCTACAACTGCTACACAAAGAACAGTCGACGGCCCTTCTGTCAAGGACTGGCGTGGTGGTCGCGGTGCATCACAAAATATTATTCCTTCATCTACCGGTGCAGCCAAGGCTGTGGGTAAGGTTATTCCAGAGTTAAATGGGAAACTAACAGGCATGGCGTTCAGAGTACCGACAGCCAATGTTTCGGTTGTTGATTTAACTGTAAATTTGGCTAAACCTGCAACTTATAAAGAAATATGTGCAGTTATGAAGGCGGCCTCAGAAGGTGAACTAAAAGGGATTATGGGCTACACCGAAGATGCCGTGGTTTCACAAGATTTTATCGGTGATACACACGCGTCAGTTTTTGACGCCACCGCTGGGATTGCACTTACTGATACTTTTGTGAAACTTGTTGCCTGGTATGACAACGAAATTGGCTACAGTAATAAAATATTAGATTTGGTTGCTGAAGTTAGTAAATAATTACCCACCCGCAATTTTGTGCTAAAAAGGCAGCGAAATAAATTTTATATATATACCCATGCGACCTCAGAATGACGGATTCAGTTTGAGGTAGCGTGGGTATAGCTGCCTTTCGTTTTCAGGAACAAAAATAGGGAATCCCATGCTTCTGTCTGACTCAACTTCCATTACTACCCAAGAAAAAATCCAGATATTAGTTATCGATAACGATTACGCTTTTACCACCGTGTCTTTATTTGGCGGACAAATTCTCAGTTTCACACCCAAATATGATCAACGAGCAAGACTATGGCTAAGCAACAATGCGATATTGGATGGTAAGAAACCTATTCGAGGAGGTATACCAGTTTGCTGGCCGTGGTTTGGTGATCATCAAGCTGTCCGCGACAATCTACCTGATGCAAACTTTCCGGCTCATGGTTATGTGCGCACACAGCAATGGAAGATAGTTAAATGCCACGACACATCTAAAGCAACGGAAGTGGTGCTACAACCAAACTATAGCCAGGGTGATGGTTTCGATGGTAAGGCACAGCTTAGTTTAATAATAAATGTAGGCGTTCGCCTCTCTGTAAAATTGGTGACTGAAAACCTTGCTGAAGAGGCGTTTAGTTTTACCTGTGCATTACATAGCTACTTTGCGATTGCTGACGTTCACACCTGCAAGCTAAGTGGATTTAGTGGCGATTACATAGATAAAACCAGAAACTGGAAAACTATTGCGACCCCCTCTCCTTACGCTTTTAGTGAAGAAACCGATCGTGTACATTTAAGTACGCCACAGAAAATCAGTATTGTCGAAGACGCAGGTAATATAGACATTATGTCAGCCGGCCACGACAGTATGGTAGTTTGGAATCCTTGGGCAGAAAAATCAGCCGCTATGATTGATGTACAAGATGACGGTTTTCAGACCATGTTATGTGTTGAAACTGCAATTACACAAGGACAAACGGTTGAGCCCGGTGGTTCCCATACCCTCGAGCAGATAATCAAATAAGCAGATAACTATACCCATGCCACCTCAAACTGCATGTTTGTTGGCTACATTCATTCGTCACAATCGGTAACCGACTTGGCACTTAGCGGACTAAGCTCATGGGGCCTCATCCATTTGCCGCTGCCATGCAATTCTAATGATTCTGGGTATATACCCATACTACCTCAAACAGCGTGTACGTCATTTTGAGGTGACATGGGTAAATACCAAAAAGGATAGTTGAATTAACAATAAAGGGAGCCGAAGCTCCCTTTATTTTAACTAAAGATATGTTTAGTTACGTAAGACTTTACTCGTTACCTTCAGCAGCAGGCTTTTCAAGTAGTTCTTTGATACTTAAACGTACACGGTTTTGGCGGTCTATTTCCATTACCTTAACATCAAGTATTTGACCTTCAGTTAAATGCTCAGACACTTTATTAACACGTTCATGAGCGATTTGAGAGATATGTACCAGACCTTCTTTACCAGGTAATATTTCAACAAAGGCACCGAAATCTACAATACGAGTAACTTTACCTGAGTAAGTTTTGCCCGCTTCAACATCGGCCGTTACCTGCTCGATTTTCTGGATAGCAATTTCCGCTTTGGCTAACTCGGTAGCGAAGATTTTGATAGTACCGTCGTCTTCGATTTCGATGTTAGTGTCTGATGCTTCAGTAATGGCACGGATCATTGCGCCACCTTTACCTATAACATCGCGAATTTTGTCTTGATCAACTTTCAAAGTATAGATACGTGGAGCAAACTCTGACATTTCATCACGATGACCAGAAATCGCCTGATCCATAACACCCAAAATATGCAAACGAGCTTCTTTAGCCTGCTTAAGGGCAATTTGCATGATTTCCTGAGTGATACCTTCTATTTTGATATCCATTTGCAGAGCAGTAATACCACCAGTGGTACCAGCTACTTTAAAGTCCATGTCGCCGAGATGATCTTCGTCACCCAAGATGTCTGAAAGAACTACAAAGTTTTCGTCATTCTTAACCAAACCCATAGCAATACCAGCAACAGATGCTTTAATTGGAACACCTGCATCCATTAACGCCAAAGACGTGCCACAAACAGAAGCCATAGAAGACGAACCATTTGATTCAGTAATTTCAGATACCACACGCACTACATATGGAAATTCTTTTTCAGACGGCATAACCGCTTGAATACCACGTTTTGCTAAACGACCATGTCCGATTTCACGACGCTTAGGTGAACCGACAAAACCAGTCTCGCCCACACAATACGGAGGGAAGTTATAATGCAACATGAAGCGATTATCAGTTTTACCCGTTAGACCGTCAATCATCTGTGCATCGCGTTCCGTGCCTAAGGTAGCAGCTACTATCGCCTGTGTTTCACCACGAGTGAACAAGGCAGAACCGTGTGCACGAGGTAACAAGCCAGTAGACATGCTAAGTGCCCTGATCATTGCCGGGTCACGACCATCGATACGCGGTTCACCAGCTAAAATGCGTGAACGAACTACATCACTTTCAAGCTCATGTAACAATTCAGATACTTCTTTAGCACTTTGCGCTTCGTCAGCAGCAACAATTGTTGCAACCGCAGAATCAGTTAATGCACTAATCGCATCTTTACGTTCCATTTTATCAGAAATTTGATAAGCGTCTGTCATTCCGGTTTCAGCTAATTCTTTGATTTTAGCTTTCAGTACGGTGTTTTCAGGTACCGCCTGCCAATCCCAAGATGGAGTAGCCACTTCAGTAGCAAATTCGCTTATTGCATCAACTACTGTCTGCATTTGCTCGTGACCGTACATTACTGCACCAAGCATAACTTCTTCTGACAATATATCTGCTTCAGATTCAACCATTAGCACTGCACTTTTTGTGCCCGCTACAATCAAATCTAACTGACTGGTTTCAAGCTCTGAAGTACGAGTATTTAGTATGTACTGGCCTTCAGTATAACCAACACGTGCTGCTCCGACTGGGCCGTTAAATGGCATACCAGAGATTGCTAGTGCAGCAGAAGCACCGATCAAAGAAATGATGTCAGTAGGAATTTCAGGGTTAGCCGAAACTACCGTGATAATAATCTGAACTTCGTTCATAAACCCATTTGGGAATAATGGACGAATTGGACGGTCAATTAGGCGTGAAGTTAGGGTTTCGCTTTCAGCAGGACGCCCTTCACGTTTGAAGAAACCACCCGGGATTTTACCAGCAGCGTAGGTTTTTTCTTGATAATTTACAGTAAGTGGGAAGAAGTCTTGTCCCGGCTTAGTTTCTTTTTTACCAACAACGGAGACCAGAACACAAGTGTCATCCATGCTAGCCATAACAGCAGCGGTTGCTTGACGAGCGATTACGCCCGTTTCAAGAGTGACAGTATGCTGACCATACTGAAATGTTTTAGTAATAGGAGTCATTTTTTTCCTTTAATTTAGCTATTTCTTTTCTATTCGCTTTCAAATGCGGCGCATAGTATAGCGCTCAACTTCGTGAATAACAGCTAGCAAGGCGATTAAAAAACGAAATTATTTCTGACTCAGCTCAAATTTGTCTCTTATTTAATTAGAAAAGTTAAATATTGACAGAATTAGCAAGTAAAAATATAAAGCGCGGCGAATGTCTAATTGAAAATATACGTTAAAAATTTGATCATTGTGTTTCATTCAACACAGAGATAAAAACAACAATGCCAGGCACAAAATGAGCACTGGCATGGTCTTTAATCTACTTATTTTTCACTGCATAAATAATCGCTGTAAGGGCAATTTAGCCTTATGCAGCGAAGAAACACCGTATGCGGATATACTTAAGGTTTAAGTGTCATTTTCCCCATGACTTCTCGGCCCATAACTTTATTTAAAGCATCCTGAGCATTGGCTAGTGGCAAGACATCGTCTACTATTACCTTTACTTTGCCTTGTACATACCAGTTCAACAATTCTTTCATATTGGAAGCAAAATCTTGCGGTTGATGTTGGGTAAACGAGCCCCAGAACACACCGACAACAGAATAGCCTTTAACCAAGGATAGATTAACTGGAAATTGTGGAATTTCTCCCCCGGCAAATCCAACCACCAGGAGTCGTCCATTCCATCCCATGCTCCGCGAACACGCATGAAAAGTATCGCCGCCGACACATTCATAAACGACATCAACGCCTTTACCACCTGTGACTTCTTTTATTGCTGTTTTCAAATCCGTTTCGGTGTAGTTGATGAGAATATCTGCACCATTAGCTTTAGCCACATCAAGTTTTTCCTGAGTAGAACAAACCGCAATAACTTTCGCTCCCATCTCCTTGCCAATTTGCACTGCAGCTAAACCTGTTCCTCCCGCTGCACCTGTTACTAATAATGTCTCACCCGGTTTAATTTGAGCCCTTTGCTTTAAGGCATGATGGGCAGTTGCATGGGCAGTTACTAGCGCCGCAGCTTCTTCATCAGGTATGGCATCAGGAATGGGTAATACATGAGTCGATGGACAAGCAACCTTTTCGGCATAACCGCCAGTCATACAAAGGGCGATCACCCGCATACCAACTTTAAGGTATTTAACACCCTCGCCTACTTCACTAATCACCCCAGCAACTTCATTACCAGGAATAAACGGACGCTCAGGTTTAATTTGATACAAACCTTGCACCAACAGACCATCAGGAAAATTGACACCACAAGCTTTAACATCGACTACCACATGCCCTTTTGTGGCCTCTGGATCAGGTACGTCCTGATATTTTAACGCTTCTACCGGGCCAAATTCGTTACAAACGATAGCTTTCATATATTTCTCTCAAGATTGATTCGTTAATTTCAAAGCATATTGCGCCAAAGGTTGCACTATGGCGCCGACTTGCAGTGCTTCTTTATTTGATGCATTTCCATCCTGTGCCCGTTTGGCAACTCCCTGGGCAATCGCACCCAAACGGAAGAAACTGAAAGCCAGGTAAAAATTCCAATTATCTATTTTATCTATGCCCACCAATTTACAGTAAGCCTTCACATATGCGTCTTCTTCTGGGATCCCTAATGGAGCCCTTTCTATACCGCCAAGGCCGGTCGCTTTGCCCACATTGTCTGGCAGACGTAATTGCATACATTGATAAGCCAAATCTGCATAGGGATGACCTAGAGTCGATAATTCCCAATCCAGTACTGCGCGTATCTTTGGCTCGTTTGGACAGAACATCAGATTGTCCATCCTATAGTCGCCGTGCACCAATGAGACCCTACCATCTTCTTCAGGCAGATTCTTTTCCAGCCAAGATATCAGTGTGTCCATTTCGACAATTTTATGAGTTTCAGACAATTGATATTGTTTGCTCCAACGGCTAAATTGGCGCTCATAATAGTTGCCTGGTCTGCCATAATCTCCCAAACCAACAGCGTCCACATCCACACTGTGCAGTGCAGCCATAACCTCGACCATCTGCTGAT
>JBLHNW010000042.1:0-13903 GCA_047622205.1 Paraglaciecola sp. | reverse complement strand
CTTCAAAAAGCATTTATGAATGCGGCATCCCCTGGCGTGATCGCACTGTTTTTGCCAAATCAATATTATCCATCCAGAGAAAAATATATTGAGGCACTTGCCGAATTGATGAAAACTGAGTATCGGACAATTATTGATGCCGGTTTTGACCTACAGTTAGACTGCCCCGACTTAGCCTTGTCTAGACATATGTTGTTCCAAGACCTTAGTGACGAAGCTTTTATCAAAATTGCCAATACCCATGTCGAAGCACTTAATTATGCAATCGCCGATTTACCCAAGGAGCGGGTGCGTATGCATATTTGTTGGGGTAATTACGAAGGGCCCCATGTTTGCGATATTTCTATGCAGAAAATGTTTGATACCTTAATGTCAGTTAATGCTGGGCAACTATTATTTGAAACAGCAAATCCTCGCCATGGTCATGAATGGGAGGTTTTTGCGCAACGAAAACAAGATATTCCAGATACTAAAATTTTAATCCCTGGTGTTATCGATAGCACCAGCAACTTTGTTGAGCACCCACGCTTGGTAGCGCAACGGATCCAAAAATTCGTCGACATTGTTGGCAGAGAACGAGTTATTGCAGGTTCGGATTGCGGTTTTGGGACCTTTGCTGGATTTGGGGCAGTTGCACCTGACATTGCCTATGCGAAATTAGCGGCTTTGTCTGAAGGCGCAAAATTGGTCTAAAGCTTAATTTTAAGGCGCTTTAGGATAGCAGTACGTACCTCAACCTTTATTTGTACCTGTGCCGCTAAAGATAAAGATTATCTTGTTACAAGTAGGTTTTAAAGTATTGATGTCATTACAGCATGCAATACCCTAAAACGAAAAAACCCACAAACTAAAAGGCTTGTGGGTTTTTATGCAGTGCTATGAAAGGCTATGCAATAATCATTTCTGATTAATTACATCATGCCGCCCATTGGCATATATGCCATTGATAGTCATAACAAAATAAAAGCATTGAAAAACGGTACCCCACTTTACACCCCCTTAATCATGCAACCCTATGCAACCTTGTAATAAATTCCATTAGTCAGTGTAAATGAGGGACAAAGGATGACTGATTAGCTTAAATCGACATTTTTGAATTAAAATCCGATGTCAAGATTACGGCAATAGCCGTCGTTCGCCGTTTAAAATTTAATGAAAAGTTTGTACCAATTTGATGCTAAACACCTGTTCGTCGTAGCAAAGACGTTAGAAAAACAAGTTTTAATTAGCATCAGCTTTATGAGCAATAAAAAAAAGGCCACTTCCGAAGAAATGGCCTTTATGCTGGATCGTTATGTGAACCACTGCCGATATGGGTCAAAGCTGGCACTTGTTTAAGAGTTAGCTAACCCGAACGGATGAAGTAACACAAGTTTGACTGGTCATTTTACCCCTTATTAGTCGGTTTCTATTACAAAGCCGCGACTAATTATTTCGTTGTACAACGAGGCATAACAAGCTTCTGCGTCTGTACGATTAAAACTTTCATCAGCAAAATCTGTTGTGGTATATCCTTCCATATCTGTACTCGTTATAAACGCACCTCCATTTCCCCCTTGCGTTCCCCCATCAGAACCAACTTGATGATACAACCAAGCTTCTAGGCGAAAGTCTAATTGGAAAGTGCCTCCATTTTCGCCTTCGCTTTCGCCTCCGCTTGCATTCTGATCGTTAGCAGAGCCAACATTATTTGCTGTCATTACAAGCGTTTTAAGTTCAGAGTCGTTTGTATATTCGAAACTTTGACCGTTTGTTGGTATCGCTGCAAGTTCGTCGTTAGTCCAAAGAGGACAGACAGCTGCCGCTGGTTGAGAGGGAAATGAATATCCATTGTCATCAATTCTAAAACCAGCCAAGCCTTCAGCATTAGTATCACATGCAAGAGGATTAGATGTACCGACTTCCACGGCTCCGATACTGCCAACACTAACAGCAGCGGCAGCATATATATTCCCACAACTTACGTTTGAGGTAGCCGCGTTAAACGCACCGTTTACGAATGCGGAGCCTAAAAATGACGTGCCAGCGCCTAGCGTAACTGCGGCACCTACATTCCAGATAATAGTCGCTTTACCGTCAGGACCGAGGTTATCTACTATGAATTCTGTCCCTGCACCTACCGTCAGTGCCGCACTTAGATTAATAATCCAAACTGGGTTAACTTCACCAGCCGCATCAAACGTAATCAGTGATTGGGCCGCTATGGTCAATGCACTGCCTTGCCACACTCCAGGAATTAATGATTCTGAGCCCATCGTCGTATTCAGTAGAGTCGTATTATCAGTTTTGTTGAGTGTAAATAGTGCGGTCTGTGCTTTCTTTATCTGGCTCATCGCGTCTGTCATGCTATCGGTATTATATATATCTCCATCCCCTTCAGCTCCTATCCACGGCTGTTCATTTGTCATAGAAGCACCTGCGGCCAAGGTGATGGCAGCGCCAGCATTGACCATCTGAACCGCACCATTTGCGCCTACAGCAACGGCGGCGGCTGAATCGATGTTCTGGGCATAAGCCCCAGCACCTATTCCCGCGGCAGCGCCAGAATAGATGTTTTTAACGTTAGACGAGGCACCTGTGGTAATGGCGGCACCAGAATAGATATTTTGAGTGTATGTATCACCAGCACCGATAGCGATTGCGGCTTGTGCAGCGAGGTTGCCGTCTACGAATGAATCTGCAGCTATACTCAATGCAGCTCCCGATATTGCAGCATGGGATATTAACTGCGGCGTAAAAATTGTTACTGGCTCTTCTTGCGCATTAGCTAAACCAGCAACAGACAAAGCCAGCCCAGTTAGGCATGTTTTTAATAATATATTTTTCATTTATAAATCCTATTTACTTTATGACACATTTTTGAAAATGCTTGCCGTCAAAGTAACATAACAACGTATTAAGTTGTTTATATTTTGTCCTCATCTGTTTGTAATATATCCACAATTTCATCTATTTTTAATGAAAATCACTGCCTTCAGTAAGCAATACTTTCCGATGCAGTTTGGGAAACAGCGTCTTTGATGGCATGTCAGTAATGATGTTGACTGTCAGGTGAAAGCTAAAACTGCCCCTTTAATCAATTTTGACGACAGTCGCCTAACTGCCCATTTCCGCCATTCCGCATAGAGAATCAGCTTAAAACGACACCCCACTTTATCCTCTAAAATATTCTATAGTCACGGTGTTGTTAGACCAAATCATTAGCAAGGAAAAAATCAATAAAAAAGCCCGCAGACTATAAATCTGCGGGCTTTAAAGCTTCACATTGTAACCTTATGCAATGCTATGCAATCTAATGCAATTACATCATGCCGCCCATGCCGCCCATTCCGCCGCCCATGCCGCCCATATCAGGCATGGCTGGTGCGTCATCTTGTGGCGCATCAGTGATCATGCATTCAGTGGTGATCATCAAACTTGCGATTGATGCAGCAAACTGCAGTGCAGAACGAACAACTTTAGTTGGATCCAAAATACCCATTTCAATCATGTCGCCATAAGTATCGTTGGCCGCATTAAAGCCGAAGTTACCTTCGCCATTTTTAACTGCGTTAGTCACAACAGATGCTTCAGCACCGGCGTTAGCCGCGATTTGACGCATTGGTGCTTCCATTGCACGTAGCAATAACTTAATACCGTGTGTTTGATCTTCGTTGTCGCCTTTAAGCGTGCCAACTGTATTAGCTGCGCGAACTAAAGCAACACCACCACCAGGGACAACACCTTCTTCAACAGCGGCGCGTGTAGCATGTAATGCATCTTCAACGCGGGCTTTTTTCTCTTTCATTTCAACTTCAGTAGCTGCACCAACTTTAATCACGGCAACACCGCCAGCTAGCTTAGCCAGACGTTCTTGAAGTTTCTCTTTGTCGTAGTCTGAAGTAGATTCTTCAACCTGTGAACGTATTTGCGAAATACGTCCTTTAATAGCTTCTTCTTCACCGGCGCCATCAACGATAATAGTATTATCTTTGTTTACCACTATGCGTTTAGCAGTACCAAGGTCTTCAAGTGTGACTTTTTCAAGCTCAAGACCGATTTCTTCAGAAATCACAGTACCACCAGTTAAGGTCGCGATGTCTTGTAACATTGCTTTACGACGATCGCCGAAACCAGGCGCTTTAACTGCAGCAACTTTAACGATACCGCGCATGTTGTTCACAACAAGAGTGGCTAGTGCTTCGCCTTCAACATCTTCAGCAATTATTAACAAAGGCTTAGAGGCTTTTGCTACGGCTTCAAGAGTTGGTAACATTTCGCGAATGTTGGTAACTTTCTTATCAACCAATAGTATGAACGGGCTGTCTAATTCAACGGTGCCATTTTCCTGGTTGTTCATGAAGTATGGAGAAAGGTAACCGCGGTCGAACTGCATACCTTCAACTACTTCAAGTTCGTTTTGTAAGGCTTGGCCTTCTTCAACAGTGATAACGCCTTCTTTGCCTACTTTGTCCATTGCTTCAGCGATTAACTCGCCAACTTCAAGGTCAGAGTTAGCAGAAATAGTACCTACCTGAGCAATTGCTTTGTTGTCAGCACAAGGAACGGAAAGACTTTTTAGGGCTTCAACTGCAGCGATAACTGCTTTGTCGATACCACGCTTAAGATCCATTGGGTTCATGCCTGCTGCAACTGACTTCAAACCTTCAGTTACGATTGCTTGTGCCAATACTGTTGCAGTAGTGGTGCCGTCACCAGCTTCGTCATTGGCTTTGGAAGCAACTTCCTTAACCATTTGCGCGCCCATGTTTTCAAACTTATCTGCAAGTTCGATTTCTTTGGCTACTGATACACCGTCTTTAGTGATAGTAGGTGCGCCAAAAGACTTATCTAATACAACGTGACGGCCTTTAGGACCAAGGGTAACTTTTACTGCATTGGCTAAGACATTAACGCCAGCAAGCATTTTTGCGCGAGCGTCGTCAGAAAAACGTACTTCTTTAGCTGCCATGATTATTTTCCTCTAAATTCTGATTAAATGGATTGGGTTTATTCAACTACTGCCAAGATGTCGCCTTCGCTAAGAATAAGCACTTCTTCGCCATCTAGTTTCTCAGTTTTTACCCCGTAACCATCGTTGAAAATTACGATGTCGCCAACTTTCACGTCGACAGCCTTAACGTCGCCATTATCAAGCACACGACCATTACCTACAGCTACAACTTCACCGCGTGTAGATTTTTCTGCTGCAGAACCGGTAAGCACAATGCCACCCGCAGATTTACTTTCTTGTTCGTGACGCTTAACGATAACGCGATCGTTTAAAGGACGAATTGCCATTTTCAAATCTCCTGAAAATTCCAATGTTAATGAATTTTTTAAATGCCAATTTACTTGGCGGTTAATTTGACCAGCAGAACATTCAACTGGTCAGAATATACTACTGCGATGAGAGATGGGGCTAGTGGATTTGATCTCAAGTCTTTCTTTACAAAAAAGTGAAAAAAATACGATGTTTTCTTGCATAAGTTTGACATAAGCTAATGGAATAACTTTTTACCAGACTATAGGCGCTGGATCTTTTACCGATGTCATAGCGTACTTATTAAATAAACAATAATAGTTATTCATTAGAGAATTAATTTTGGTTGTAATGAAACGTCGGCTTTGTCTACTAAAACATTTGGCAATAGTGTTGATTGTTGCCACGAACACAAACATCAATGCACAAGAGGAAATTTCCTTAGAAGATGATATGCGACCCGTCTGGGAAGCCGGAGTGTTTGTCGCCGCTTTTAATTCCCCAGTATATCCCGCAGCGAGTCAAAGTCAGACCAACTTCATTCCTGCCCCCTACTTTATTCACCGTGGTGAAACTATACGAATTGGGGAGGGTTCAATTGCCCGTGCTGTTGCGATAGATGAAAGTTGGTATGAATTAGACTTGTCGTTGGCAGGATCTTTTAATGCTAATTCAGAAGATAACGAGGCAAGGGTTGGCATGCCAGACCTAGACTTTATTTTTGAGCTAGGCCCGCAACTTAAATTACGTTTATCGAAATTCGAATTTGAACAGCACGGCAAAGGAGAACTGTTTTTGAATCTACAAGCTCGCGCAGTCTTCTCTACTGACTTTTCAGGTATCAAGAATCGAGGTTACGTTTTCCAACCAGAATTTAATTATCGCCAACGAGGTTGGTTAAGTGAAAAAACAGCTTTATCTGTAAGCCTGTCACCAACTTGGGCAACTGAAAAACTACATGACTACTTCTATCAGGTCGATAATGTTTTTGTGACTGAGCAACGCCAAGCTTATGATGCAGAAGGCGGTTATTTGGGCACCAACCTTTCTGTTGGTTTGTCGTTTAACGCCACTAAGGATATTCGGATATTTACTTTTGCGCGAACATCCTTGCATTCAGGATCAGCGAATGAAGATAGTCCACTTTTCAGAGAAAAAAATACTTACTCCTATGGCATGGGTATGGTCTGGCGGTCGTGGGAGGGTGAGGGACGCGTGAGTGGGCGCTAAGCGTATTCTTCCTTTGTAAGAATATTTCTGGAGAGAGGCCTTTTTTGCATGCTTCTTTTGGCTGTTGACCATATTTACGGGATAAATATGGAACAGCTTTAGGGGACCCTTTGTAAAGTATAAGGGTGTACTTTATAAAGGAAGTATTTAGAACAGCAGGTATGCTGTTTGAAAAACGCCAGGAAGACGGTAAGCGTAGCCCATGCTTTTAGATCGATTGAGGGCGCTGCGAGCTCAACAAAATGGTCGATTATACTTATAAATCAGAAATACAGCCCTTTAAAAGATTGTAAGTCAAATAAACCTTGTGCCCAACGCCCAGTTTATATACAATTCGCGCCGCTTAAATCAGCCAACCTATTTTAGTTCCTTGTCTCAATACAGTCTGGCTGTGCTGTCGAGACTACAACCGTGAGGAGCAACATGATGCGTCATTATGAAATCGTATTTATGGTTCACCCTGACCAGAGTGAACAAGTTTCAGGTATGATCGAGCGTTATACCGGAATTCTTACCCAAGAAGGCGGCACTATCCACCGCTTAGAAGATTGGGGCCGTCGTCAATTGGCTTACCCAATCGATAAACTACACAAAGCACATTATGTACTTATTAACGCTGAAGCAACTGCTGAAGCTGTTGACGAGTTAGAGACTGCTTTCCGTTTCAACGATGTAGTTTTACGTAACCTTGTTATGCGCACTAAAGGCCCTGTGACTGAACAGTCACCTATGGCTAAAGAAGAGCGTCATGAGAAGCGTGACGAAAGACCAGTACGTGAAGAAAAAGCTGTCGTTGAAGAGAAAGCTGTTGTTGAAGCATCATCTGAAGTTGTTGAAGCAGCGGCTTCTAACGAACAAGAAGAAGGAGACAAATAATGGCTCGTTTTTTCAGACGTCGTAAGTTTTGCCGTTTTTCTGCCGAAGGTATCGTTGAGATTGATTTTAAAGACATCCCTATGTTGAAAAATTACATCACTGAAAGTGGTAAAATTGTACCCAGCCGTATCACTGGAACTAGCGCTAAATATCAGCGTCAGTTGTCAACTGCTATTAAGCGTGCGCGCTTCTTGGCATTGCTTCCATATACTGATTCTCACAAGTAATCGTCGGCGTAACTAAGGGGTAGCAAAGATGGAAATCATTCTACTAGACAAAGTCGCCAACCTGGGCGGCTTAGGTGACAAAGTCACAGTAAAATCAGGTTACGCGCGTAACTTCTTGTTCCCTCAGGGAAAAGCAGTACCTGCAACTAAAGTAAACGTAGAAAAATTTGAACATCGTCGTGCTGAGCTTGAAGCAAAAATTGCTGACCAGCTTAAAACGGCAGAAGCTCGTGCAGCAAAAGTTGCTGAACTTGCTGTAGTGACTATTGCAGCGCCATCTGGCGAAGAAGGTAAACTGTTCGGTTCTGTTGGAACCCGTGACATCGCAGATGCTATTACAGCTGCTGGTGTAGCGATTACCAAAACAGAAGTGAAATTACCTGTTGGTACTTTACGTGAAACTGGCGAATTCGAAATTGATTTGCAGTTACACCCAGAAGTGACAGCCACTATCAAATTAGTGATTATACAAGAAGCGTAAGTCGTTTTTTGTAATAAAAAACACCGCCTTCCGATTATCGAGAGGACGGTGTTTTTTTATGCCTGTCATAAAAATGAAATTTCCCTACACCAACCAATAAATGGAAAGCTACAAGTCATATTTTTTCTGTAATCGACTATGCCATTCAGGATCTAGGCCCTGTGCTTGAACTGCATTTTCAATAATCGAATTATCTTTTATTTCACCTCGCACAATTTGCATAAATAAACTGATAGGCAAAAACGCATTGGGTCGCAGCGTTAATTCAACTTTATCATCTAGTGATATTGAGCCACTTTCCAAAATGCGGTAATACCAACCCGTTATCTGATTTTGGCCTATAAATTTATTCAAATCAGGTTGATTGAATTTTTCGTCTATTTTCCAACATGGAATACGTGGTGAACTAACCTGTACCTTCACGCCACCGATCTGATAAATATCACCTATACATACATTTTGATCATTCATGTTAGTTGCAGTTATATTCTCTCCAATCGCACCCGGTTGAGCATTTTTATGCAGCAAAGGATAGCGCTTGATAATTTTTTCGTAGCCGCGTAAAGCATATTGATGTAATGCCTTTTCCAGGCCGCCGTGAAAGCGTTTATCCGCTTGCACATCGCCAATAATACCAAGAGAATCTACCTGTACCGAGTCAACAAGATCCTTAAAAATCCCCGTGGGATTATTCTTCGGCCCAATTGTGGAACTTTTTCCTGAATATAAACCAATGATTTTCATACGTTTTTCATCTTTCTATAAATAAATGTTTTGGCGCTTTAAACCTTTATGATCTACTCTGCGACTAATCTTTCAAGCAAACAATGAAGATACTCGATTGACCAGACACGGAAATGTAGTAGCCGCCCAGCACAAGTTTGCCACTAAGAGCGAACTAGATCTAATTAGATCTGTGCAAAACGGCGACAAACAGGCATACCTTACATTGTATAAACAATACATTGGTCAAGTATATGCCCTTTGTTACCGGCTAACAGGTGAAAAAATGTTGGCTGAGGATTCGGCACAAGAAGTTTTCATTCAGCTATGGAATAAAATAGGCAACTATAAAGGTGACAGTAAGTTTTCAACATGGCTGCATACAGTCACCTCGAACACCACAATTTCCTATTTACGCAAACAAAGAGGTTGGTTGCAAAAGATGTTCAACATCGAAGATTCCGCAGCGATGCGCGAAGAAGCAGAACCATCGAGCAGCGAAGTTGATTTGGAAAGTTACATAGTAAGGTTACCGGAAAGAGCACGAATTGTATTTGTACTGCATGCAATTGAAGGTTATCGACATGAACAAATAGCCACGATGACCAATATGGCCGTAGGCTCCAGTAAAGCGCAATTTCACCGGGCCAAACAGTTAATGAAGGAGTGGATGGGATATGAATAGTCAAGAATTTGATGCTGATTTACAACAGCATTTATCTTTCCTTGCAAGAGAAAAGCAACCAGAACGAGATCTTTGGCAAGGGATTGAGTTGGCACTGGCCAGCGATGCTGCAGCCAATCAACTAAATGATCAAACAATTAAAGCAGGTGGCAACAAACTGCATTTATTGGCCGCAGCGTTTGCAATATTTGGTTTGATTGGCTGGTTGTCAATTAATCAGCAAACGAATCTGCTCAGTGGGGATGATCTTGTAGCTTCACTGAGTGAACAACATCAGCAACAAAAAAGTGCATTGTTGGTTGAGTTTAAAGATCAACCAGCATTGACAGAGAACTGGCAAGATCAATTAAAAGAAATGGATGAAGCAGCTGAGGCAATAAAATTAGCTCTAGTAAATGAACCTAATAATATGCCTTTGTTGAAGATGCTGCAAACCGTACATCAGCAACAAATTAATTTAATAGAACGTGTGCACTCACCTAAATGGTCACAAATTTAATCTGATTGAAGAACAAATTAGGAGTAAGAAAATGAAACATGTATTACTAGGAATGGGACTTTTATGCATCAGTTTGTCCCTGTTTGCTAAAGAAAAAGTTGACCAGAAAATTGACGCAGCCAAAGACGGCTATGTGGAGATTGAACACTTAAACGGCGCTGCAGAGATCAAAGGATGGGATAAATCTGAAGTAAGGGTTGTAGGTAAATTAGGCGACCGCACCGAAGAGTTTATTTTCGAAAGAGACGGCAATGAAGTCAGGATCGAGGTAAAAGTAAAACGCGGTCATGGCTCGAGCCACTGGGGGTCTGATGACGGAGATCAACTAGAGATATTCATTCCGATTAATAGCAAAGTTAGTTACACCTCAGTGAATGCCGATGTAAAAGCTTCAGATATCAAAGGTGGGGCAAATATCGAAACGGTTAATGGGGAAATTGGAGTGATAAAACTGGCAGGCAGAATTCGTTTGGAATCAGTAAACGGTGATATTTCTGCCAATGAGCTAGAAGGTGATGTTAAAATAGAAACCGTTAATGGCGACATTAAATCGCACAGTAGCGAAGGTAAAGACGACCGATATGCCTCGGTAAATGGCGATCTTCTGATTACCAGCGGAAGCGCCGAAATAAGAGCCGAAACTGTTAATGGAGATATTGAACTGCAACTTGGTAACGTGCAGCAACTGACTCTCGAAACAGTTAATGGCAGCGTTGAAGCTAAACTTGACTTGCAAAAAGGTGGTGATGTTAGAGCCTCTACCGTAGGTGGGTCAGTCGCTTTATATTTTCAAGACGACGTATCTGCTCGCTTTGATATTAGGGGCCACGCGGGAGGAACAATAGTTAATAAGTTGTCTGAACACAAAATGCAAAAGGCTAAATATGGTCCGAGTCGCTGGCTTGAGTTTTCACTCAACGAAGGCAACGGCAAAGTGAACGTGTCTACTGTCAGTGGTAGAGTCCGTTTAGATACTAAGTAGTAGCATAGACTGTTATACAGAACCCCGCCTAGTGTGGGGTTTTGTATTTTTGCAGTAACAGCAAATCGGCGTATATGAAGCGTTAAATATTACACCAATCCGCCTAGTCATAGTGAACTACCCAGCGACTAAGGATCACAGAACTTTCTCGACAAAACATATAAAATTCATAGATTTAGACGTTATGGGTGAAGCTATTAAAGTTGCCGCTAACGCCGTGCTAAAGTAGAGAATAGTGTTTTGTAGCCTATCAACCTCTGGCATCCCAACTTGCCGCGACAATCCATCCCCGTTGTAACCACAGGCTAATATAACCATACAATGTAGTGGCAATTTGCGATTCTGGCATTTGGGATTGCATCAATTCGCAAATTTCAGCAAACAGCAATCCATCTTGCATATATTTCAGTACATTGCTCTCAATGGGCTGCACAGGTTTGTATTCTGTGAGTTTCCCCGGGCCACGCCAGATTGCCCACACTATATTTTGCTCAGATAATTTTGCAATGGGTGGTGGTTCTGCACTTTTAAGGCTTTGCCAACTTTCAATCGCATTCCAGTGACATTGATAAAAAGACAAGCTCGGATGAAATTCAAAACTCAGATAAGGCCAGTTTTCAGCAGGAATTTGCTGTAGTACTTGATTCGACAGTGACTCTGCGTCTGCGGAGTCGAAGGCATTGAGCAGGGCACGTTCAAATCCAGCTATCTCGGACAAAATAGGATGTTCCGCAAAAGGTAGAGTAGAACGCAAATAATCTGGAAGGCGATCGGCAAAAAAACGAAGTGAAGGGTGTTGTGACGGCATAGCGTCAATATAACCATTAACTAAGCACTCAAACAATTCATCACCCAGATATAAGCCTAGCATCTCATGATCGTCATCGATTACACCCCGCAGACGAATACGATAGGCGCTGCGATAAATGTCTACTCTTTGCCCATTGCTTAGTTGGCCTTGTGTGATGACCTGTTGTTCAATGGTGCGATCGTTGACTTGTAGGAGTGACATAAATTCTTGTTGAATTTTTGCGAGACTAGCCATGAGCAACCTTTTTTGTTTGATTCCAGATTGGACTACTTATACCTCGTGCACGGTCTAACTCCAGCAACAACTCATCCAATTCAGGGATATTGTCGTCCCGTTCTATCATCGTGCTTTTTGGGCCACTTTTTTCAATATAAGCGGCATATAGTTGCCATACAGGATCAGGTACAGGGTGATCGTGAGTATCAATAACGTGGGTACCAAAGTCACTATGTCCCGCAAGGTGAATTTGCTGTACCCAACCAGGCTTTATGCAATTCAGATAATCCATCGGATCAAAGTTATGGTTGCGTGCGCTAACATAAATGTTATTGATATCTAACAGAAATTTACAGCCGCACTGTTGCGCCAAGTTAGCCAGAAACTCCCATTCCTGCATTTCATCTTGTTTGTAGCTTAGATAACTGGATACATTCTCGAAAATCATCGCTCTGCCCAGATAATCCTGTACCTGATGAATTCGACTGCTTAGATGTGCTAATGATTCTTGGGTGTAAGGCATCGGTAATAGATCGTGACTATTAATACCGCCAACCGTGGAAAAACAGAGATGATCAGATATCCACTGGGGTTGTACTTGCTCCGCCAAGGATTTGAGCTGGGAGAGATAGTCAAAATTTAATGGATCTGTACTGCCGATAGACATAGATACACCGTGCATCACAATAGGGTAGTGGCTGCGTATCTGCTCAAGGAAATAGCGCGGTTTACCTCCTGCGACCATGTAATTTTCGGATATAATTTCGAACCAGTCTACTTTAGGCTTGTCGTTGATGATTGTGTTGAAGTGTTTACTTCTAAGGCCAAGGCCAAATCCAAGAAATTTTTCAGTCATAATTACTCAATGGAAAAATGGAGCCAACTGGTGATTTATTTAATACTCAGTCACAAATTGACTCCCCTTCGCTTAGCTTCCGACTGAACCGCCAATGTCCTTACACGATTTTTCGGGCATGGCAACAAAACCCGTACCCTTGCAAGAAGCATGTCCTCCACAAGCATTATTAGCCGTTTTGCAATCGTTGTGACCCCCACAAATATTAACATCATTACAATGTACTAAATCGCTCTCTGAAATCGTCCCACCCCATGCGTCTTTAACTTTGCCGCCAACATCTGCACAAGCTTTACTTGGCATAGCCACAAAACCCGTACCCTTGCACGAGGCATGTCCTGCACAAGTATTATTCGCGGTTTTACAATCATTATGACCGCCACAAATATTAACATCTGAGCAATGCACCAAATCTGTTGTTGCGCCGCTTGCTGCAGTCGCCACAGCCTCAGAAGAACTTGAATTGGACGTTGCATTGCAGCCTGCTAAACCGGCAACCATCATTGCCATTGTTACACCTGTTAATTTGTTCATTATTGTTTCCCAGTAACCTTTTTAAGAAAGTATGTATATAACCACCACATGTGGCATTTGTAATATTAAGAATAGTCGTAAAAAATTTAATCAACCACTTAGTACATATATGGTAGCAGCTCAAGCTTTGTGTGTACTAATACCAACACGCCAACAAAGACCTCAGACAGTACTGAAAACTTTCATAATCGAGGATATTAAGCTCAAGGGATTTAACCCCCACTTATGCTATGCAGCTCTATCACTAGGGATATAGGCTAAACTAGTAAAGAAATATTTTGGTATGCACTCATTTCATTAACTTAAGAATCGGGCTGAAAGATCTCCCAATGACGGCATAATCTGATTTGTAGGTTGTATGTGGACGTTTTGGCTAAAAGAGGCTTAGCAACGTTTTGTTTGAGATGCAAATATCCTCGTTCGGTAAGGAACCTTTTAGTATTCAGTAATTTTTGATTATTAACGAAGTAAACGCTGCAATTTTCTGGACAGTATTAATGTTCGAAAACGCCAACGCCAACGCCAAATTTACTAAATAACA
>JBLHNW010000041.1:0-14099 GCA_047622205.1 Paraglaciecola sp. | reverse complement strand
GATTGCCAGCGCTCGAACACCTTCTTGGCCTTCTTTTCACTTTTCAAATGTTTAGCCATCATTTCGCTAAATTCTTGCTCAGGTGGAGCCATGGCCGCCCAATTTTTATAGGGAATTGCCAAGGACACATCTCCTTCGCCGCCCACATCTTGAATCCAACTCCAGTTGTAGGGCCAATTATTCGCTTTAGCGACGTCACTGAACAGTTTTATGTCTTTTTCCATTGCTGCCTGATGACCTTGTTTGACATGGTAAGAAGAAACACCTACATAACGAAAAGTCACCTCTGGCCCCCAATGACTGTTCGCTACATCGATCACAGAAAGATAATGACCAAGATCACTTAAGTTTGGCATGACCGCGTCATTAAAATGTTGACCTGGATTTTTATCTTGGCTCCAAATAGTATATGCGTCCATATCTGCCCAGGTAAATCCGAAAGAGCGGGCGATGACAGTATCCAGATTGTTACCTAAAACCTGGCTATATAATTCCCATTTTCTGGGATCTTTCAGCTCAGCTCTATGTTTACGATGATCCTTCAGAGCCTGTTGAAAATCGCCGACCTTGTCTGATTTGGGAGTCATCGCCCAACTTTCAGCAAGTATTTCTGGTGATTTACTCTCAGCCAGCGCATTTGGGATCAGCAGTGACAGGCTTAAAAAAGCAACCGTTGTGGTTAGTCCATATTTGAATTTATTCATTATTATTTCCTTGTCAGTTAATGTGAAACCATAAGAATTTAATAAGACATCAACGTTGTTGTTTTTAAACGCTAATTATCAAATGTTTATGATCCAACTTATGTTAGTCAACGATTTACGATATTGCACATAAATAGAAAAAAATAATTATTGCGAAAGTTAGCGTTATCCTTAAAACGACAGTTAGTCGGCAAATTCAAACATAAGCTTTAAGCATAGTTGTGCTTAAAATTAAAAATGCACAAAAATAACTCCCTAGTATCACCACCTCCTTTGGTCTTGCTCAAATTTGAGAAAATCATGGATTTTCAAGCCTAAATTAGGTTTTCAGAGCATTTAGACTAAAACAAATACTTGGAGCCAAATTGCCTAATGCTAAATATTTGACTTCCTGAGGCTATAAAATATTTTTGGGAAAAAAATAAAAACAGCAATAAAGTGAGCTAATATTTTGTTAATTATTCGCACTAAGGCCAGTAAATGAGCGGCTTAGTGGGAACAATCTCCATGTTGAAAATTAACAATTGCCAAGCCTTTGATTTTTAACAAAAAAGAAATCCAGTATCCTGCTCAAATATCTTGTATAATCCTGCGCAATTTTTACTCAGACTGAAGTTGGAATAATGACAGATTTAGCAAAATACAGAAACATCGGTATTTTTGCCCACGTTGACGCGGGTAAAACGACCACAACAGAACGAATTCTTAAACTTACTGGTCAGATCCATAAGACTGGTGAAGTGCATGACGGCGAGTCCACCACTGACTTCATGGAACAGGAAGCTGAGCGCGGTATTACCATACAGTCAGCTGCAGTTAGCTGTTTTTGGGACGATCACCGTTTCAACGTTATAGATACTCCTGGACACGTTGACTTCACCGTTGAAGTATATCGTTCACTTAAAGTATTAGACGGCGGTATCGGTGTATTTTGTGGTTCTGGTGGGGTTGAACCTCAATCAGAAACTAACTGGCGTTATGCGAATGACTCAAAAGTTGCACGTATTATCTTCGTAAATAAATTAGACCGTATGGGTGCTGATTTTTACCGCGTTGTTAAGCAGACTAAAGACGTACTTGGTGCTAACCCGCTAATTATGGTTCTGCCTATCGGCATCGAAGATGATTTCGTTGGTGTAGTTGACCTTCTTACTCGTAAAGCGCACATCTGGGATGACACTGGTCTTCCAGAAAACTTCGAAATTACTGATGTTCCTGCGGACATGGTTGATAAAGTAGAAGAATACCGTGAAATGTTGATCGAATCTGCTCTTGAGCAAGACGATGACCTGATGGAAAAGTATCTGGAAGGCGAAGAGCCATCTATAGACGATATTAAACGTTGTATCCGTAAAGGTACGCGTACAATGGAATTATTCCCAACCTACTGTGGTTCAGCATTCAAAAACAAAGGTGTTCAAAACATTCTTAACGCCGTTGTTGATTACCTACCTTGCCCAACAGACGTTGATCCACAACCTCTTACAGATGAGGAAGGTGTGCCAACGGGTAAGTTTGCAATCGTTTCTGCCAAGGAATCTTTCAAAGCCTTAGCATTTAAAATCACTGATGACCGTTTTGGCTCACTCACTTTCGTACGAATCTACTCAGGTACACTTAAAAAAGGCGATTCAATCCTTAACGCTGCCACAGGTAAAACTGAGCGTGTTGGGCGTATGTGTGAGATGCAAGCAGATGACCGTAACGAGCTTAGTTCAGCACAAGCCGGTGATATCATTGCTATCGTTGGTATGAAAACTAACGTTCAAACTGGTCACACATTATGTGATCCAAAAGATCCAATCGTCTTAGAAGCAATGGTATTCCCAGAACCCGTCATTTCAATTTCGGTAACGCCGAAGGACAAAGGTGGCTCTGAAAAAATGGGGATCGCCATTGGTAAAATGGTTGCAGAGGATCCTACCTTCCGCGTTGAAACGGATATCGACTCAGGTGAAACAATCCTATCTGGTATGGGTGAGCTCCACTTAGATATCAAAGTAGACATCCTTAAGCGTACTTACGGTGTTGATTTAATCGTTGGTGAACCTCAAGTTGCCTACCGTGAAACTATCACCAAAGAAGTTGACGATTCATACACCCATAAGAAACAATCTGGTGGTTCTGGTCAATTCGGTAAAATTGATTATCGTATCAAACCTGGTGAGGCAAACACTGGCTTCACTTTTACCTCTAAAGTTGTTGGTGGTAACGTTCCTAAAGAATTCTTCCCGGCTATCGAGAAGGGTTTCAAGAGTATGATGAACACCGGTGTTTTAGCTGGTTTCCCAGTGCTTGACGTTGAAATTGAATTATACGACGGTGGTTTCCACGCAGTTGATTCATCGGCCATCGCTTTTGAAATCGCGGCTAAAGGCGCGTTCCGTCAATCAATC
Source organism: Paraglaciecola sp. (assembly GCA_047622205.1). Classification (GTDB taxonomy): domain Bacteria; phylum Pseudomonadota; class Gammaproteobacteria; order Enterobacterales; family Alteromonadaceae; genus Paraglaciecola. The sequence continues at coordinate 10,999 of JBLHNW010000041.1, read as the reverse complement.
CCTAAGGCTGGTCCTCAGTTGATTGAACCTATCATGAAAGTTGACGTATTCACGCCAGACGATCACGTAGGTGATGTAATTGGCGACTTAAACCGTCGTCGCGGCATGATTAAAGATCAAGAGCCTGGTGTGTCTGGCGTACGCGTTAAATCTGATGTGCCACTTTCAGAAATGTTTGGCTATATTGGAAGCTTGCGTACTATGACCTCTGGTCGTGGTCAGTTCTCTATGGAGTTTTCACACTACAGCCCATGTCCGAACAACGTAGCAGAAAAAGTGATCGCTGAAACCAAAGAGCGTAACGCTGCCAAGAAGTAAGTTTTACTTCTCAAGCAATTAATTAAAAGCCCTGATAGTGATAACTATCAGGGCTTTTTTGTGTCTGTAATTTTATTAGACTGCAAGCGACGTAGAGTTGAACTGTCACCGAGTTAAATAAAACTATTCAGAATCCGCAAGCGAGTTGTTGCACTAATAACTCATTCGTTTGCGCAGCAGTCCAAAGCCAACAAGAGCTAACAACCACGAAATGCTGCCTCCACCTCCGCCACCTGATTCAGGATCACCACCAACGAACACAGGAGGATTGATTAATGTGTTGGCTACAGGGTTAAGCTGAGCATTGGTTACTGTTGCGCCATCAATAACCACAATATCTGTAATTAACACCAGATTTTGTTCAACAATACTGCTGCTGCCGTCATAGTCACGCAAAGGCAAAGACGTAAAAGCACCGCCAGCATTAAAGCGAGTAATTGCCGTAATGGCATCCACCACTTGCATACCATCACCAATCACTTGACCAAAAACTGTAAAGCCACCATTTTGCGCATCCAAATTGGAGCTATTGTTGGCTAGATTGAAAAACCACTCGGAGGTTGCACTATTCGGATTTCCTTCTGCCTTGGCCATAGCGATGGTGCCACGCAGATTGGATAACTCGGGTTCGTTAGTTACTGGTGTGCCTTTTTGCACTTCATCTAAGGGAAGTTCGGCATTATATTGAAAGCCCCCAGCTTGCACGACAAAGTTGGGCTCAACACGATGCACAACATTATTCGCATAAGCGCCGGAGTTCACGTAGTCCAAAAAGTTGGCAACAGTTGCAGGAGTGGTCTCATCGAACAGATTCACCTGAATATCACCCAGCACCGTACGAATTTCTACAACCGTAGCTTGAGCACTGAGAGGGATTAAAAAAGATAAAGTAAGAGCGGCAAAAGTGGAGCGATATTTGGTTAAAAGCAATGTTATACCTGCTGAAAAATAAAAAGATAATGTAGCATAAAATAACTCGTTAATGATGAACAGCATCGGCTTGTATCAATTTGATATCAATAATAATCAAGCCGCGCGTTTTTTGCTCATACTTTAAAAAGGTATCGGATACTGGCGCATGACAGACCTGATGTCTCGCAAAACATCTTTTGACAAAGGCTCAGCAAAAGCAGCTATGTTTTCTTTGAGCTGAGCTATGGTCGTGGCGCCAATAATGGTTGAACTGACGCCGTCAATTTGATCGCACCACGCTAAAGCCAAGTGTGAAGGTGTAACACCGTGATCTGCAGCAACTTGCACGTAAGCCGCAATCGCTTCCTGACTTTGTGTGGTGTCACGGAATATTCCATTCCGTTGTTCGTAACTCCAACGACTTCCTTCAGGCATAGCACCGCCAAGATATTTCCCACTTAAAGCTCCACCGGCAAGGGGCGACCAGGGCAAAAAGGCAATGTCTTCATGGACACAATTTTCGATTAAATATGGCCAGTCTTTACTGTGCAATAAGCTGAACTCATTTTGAATCGACACCATACGCGGCAAGCTGTGTCTTTCGCTTAGGCGAAGATACTCGTTTATGCCCCAGGGCGTATCATCTGAAAGGCCACAAAAGCGAATTTTTCCTGCTTTGACGCAGCTGTCCAAAGCTTGAAGGATTTCCAGCATTTGTGCGGATTCAGCTTTGGCATCGACATTAGAAAAAGATATTCGACCCGGCCAATGTTTAGAAAAATGTGGTGAGTTTCGATTAGGCCAATGCAATTGAAAGAGATCAATGTAATCAGTTTGCAGACGCTGTAATGACGCGTCTACCGCCTGTATAACAGTTGCACCGTTTATTAAACCGCCATCTCTAATATGAGGTAAGCCTGGGCCAGCAATTTTACTAGCAAGAATAATCTCCTGGCGACGAGTGCCATTTCGACCCAGCCAGTCACCTATAATCCTTTCAGTATCTCCATAGGTATCACCAGAAGGGGGAACGGGATACAGTTCAGCTGTGTCAATAAAATTAACATTTTCGGCAAGCGCAAACTCAATTTGTTCATCGGCATCTTGTTGACTATTCTGGACACCCCAGGTCATACTTCCCAAACACACACGTGAGACATCGATACCGCTGCTGCCAAGTTTAGAATATTGCATTTCTCTCCCTTTTTTGATGATAATTAATGACGGATTTATACCCAAAATCATTGGAACTGCATGGCGGCGGCAAATGAATGAGACCCAATGAACTTAGTCCGCTAAGTGATTAGGGCGAATAAATGTAGCCAACAAACAGACAGTTTCAAGGGTGAAGGGTATAGTTAGGGATTGTAGGGAGTAATGACTCAAGATTAAACACTTTTCCCAAGCAAGGGACAATCCCAGGCAATTATATCAGGACTCACAGAAAGCTTTCACTGTGGGTTTCGACCTTTCCCAGCGCACGGTGTCCCAACCCCCAGAAAATATACTTGCCTGGAACTTAAACAGTCTGTCCGCCTGCGACCCATTCAAGCTCTCAGGTCGATTTGAACAGGGAAAAATAGAAAAAATAAAACCCGCCAAAGATAACAAGTTATCCGCAAGTGCTAGGGCCATAATGCACACAGCACTATTTAACCTGACCTCAGGTTAAATAGGTAAACTTTCCAGAAACAATCCTAATTTCTTGATTCCCCGAGACATTTTTTCTGCGTATTTTTCGCTTAATTTATCTGACCAAGGTTGCAGTGCAATCTCTCTTAGCGCTCCTTTGCCGTCAAAGTCAACGTAGGCTAAACGTGCGGCCAGATTTTCAGATGGTAAACCAAATGACCTGCCAGGCAATAATGCAACACCGGTTTCGGCTAGGATCTTTGCACAAACATCCAGATCGTTTGTTATTCCAATATTTGCAAACTGCTCACGGTATAGCGAGAAATCCACCAGAAGATAAAATCCCCCTTCTGGCATATGGGCCCGCATGCCCGCGTCGATAACATCTGTATATATGAGCTGCCCAATACCCTTAAGTATGCTTCGTTCATTTACGACATATTTCTCAAGCAACGAGTTGCCTGCATAGGCTACTATTGCGGCATGTTGAATGGGTGCAGATGCACAAGAGTAAGTTTCCGAAGCGATTCCCAACATAGATGCTTTGAGCTCGGGCTCATAGTCCTCAGGAAGAATAGCTATGCCCAGGCGCCAGCCTCCGGCTCCAGCCCACTTGGATAATCCAGAGGTAACGAAGGTTGCCTCTGGATAATATTTTGCAATAGAAACATGCCGTCCCTCGTAGTGAAGCGGCCCATAGATCTCATCGGAAATGACCAGGGCAGAGTATTTCCTTAACACGGTTGTCAATGCCTCCAATTCAGTATCGGTGTAACTTAAACCGTCTGGATTCCCTGGTGTGTTTAATATTACTAATAATGTTTGATGTTTATTTGCCACTTTTGCCAGACTTTTTTCGAGTATTTCTGGCGTAAGCCGATAGCGATCTTCAAAGCAGGTTTGCATGAGTAAAGTTTCGTGTCCCAAAAGCTGCGCCTGAGGTGCATAAGACACCCACGCTGGTGCAGGTATCAGCACAACAGCATCAGTGTACGCACACATAATTGTATATAGCAGTGCCTTTGAACCTGGTGCAATGAAGATACGGTCTGCCGATACCGGACGTTGCTCAAATGTCTGGTGATATTGGGCGACTTTTTCGCGCAATGATTTAAGTCCCTGAACCTCGGTATATTCCTTATGATAAGCGTTTTGCTTAAGGGAATTTTCTAAAACTTCGCACACTGGAAAGGGTGATTGTCCAAATCCAAAACGAAATACTTCTTGCCCACTATCCGCAATTGACGCTGATTGCTCATTTAACAGTAAGGTAGCGGACGGAGAAATTTGCCGGTACATATTTTATTAACTCTGTTTTTGTTTAGGAAAGACATTTATAGTTTAGTTAAACTATCATAGTAAAATGAGCGTTTACTCATGACTTCAGCACAACTCCAGGCTTTTATTACTGTCGCAAGAGCGAATAGCTTTACATCTGCTGCGATTCTACTGGGCATAAGTCAGTCAGCAGTGTCTCATGCAATTAAGTCCTTGGAAGAAGAATTAGGCGTTTCGTTGTTTGTAAGAAGCAAGGTTGAAATTACTCTTACGGCGTTTGGTGAAAAGATTTTAAGCAAAGCACACCAAATACTTGGATTATATGAATCAATTCAGCAAGAAAGCCAAGAAACAAAAAATTTGCATACGGGTGTATTGAAAATAGCGTCCTTCGGTCCATCATTTTCAGCCCGAATTCTGCCCATAATATTGAAAGAATATCATCGGCAATATCCGAATATTAAGATCCATGTTGAGGAAGCTGAAGACAGTGTTGTAAAGCAATTGGTAGCGAACCGCAAAGTTGACTTGGGCAGTATCGTTTTACCAGACAAGAATTTAGATTATGTATACCTTACTTCGGATCAGGTATGTATAATTTTGCCTAAGGGTCACACCTTATCTAAACAACAAGAAATTCATATACAAGATTTGGCTAAGTTTCCTTTTATTCTAACCGAAGGTACTTCGGGTAACATGGTGATGGAGCTATTCAAGAAGTCACAATTACAGCCAAATATCATCTATTACAATATGCAAATTATGAGTATGCTCGGGATGGTTTCCCATGGAGCTGGGATTTCTGCAAGCGCAGAACTTTCAATTCCACCACTTGACGCCCATGGAGTTCCAAGCTTTGTAGTCAAGCCTTTAAACCCCGAGTTGAAAAGAGAAATAGGCTTGGCTATGCATAATATTCATACCCTATCTCCCGCAGCTAAAGCATTTGTAAAAACTTCGTCAAGACTTGAACGAGAAGGCAAACTCAAATTTTCTGACTGTTGAACCCATACCCATGCTACCTCATAATGACGGATTCAACGGGAGTTTAAAGCGATTTGGGCAAGGCGGCTATTTGTAGGCCTAGTGGGCTAAGTCAATAATAGACAACGCAGGATAAGCCGCTTTAAAACCCGCCGGGACGGAGCCTATTGGGAACTTCACTTCTGCGTTGCATCTATTCAAAAGGTGGTCGACATTCTGTCATAGCTGCGCCTTGAATTGAAGTTCCCCAGAGACTCTGAACGCGCATTATGAGGTTGCATGGGCATATCCCCAGTTTGTAGAAAATAATTGAGAACGGATAGCGGTTTTTTGTTCTTTAGCAGTTATACCTTTGTAACCTCAAAATGTATTTTTTGGTCACTTTGGTATATAACATCGATTAGATTATTAGCTTTTTGCATATCTGAATGCTTAGCCTTTGCAGCAGAGTGAACTCACAATAATGATAAAAGATAAAAAACAGAACGTAGTCAGGGACGCTTCAAGTTCTTGTTCTGAAGAATCAATCAAGCCACGTTTTAGTATCCTGGCAGAGTTTAAACACAGCCAGCTTTTATTACGTCACTTTATATCTCGTTACATGATCTCTTCGCACGATATCGAAGATGTATCCCAAGAAACTTTCCTGCGGGCATTTAAAGCTGAACAGCAGAAGAAAATTGATTTTCCAAAAGCATTTTTATTCCGCATTGCCAAAAATATAATCATGTCAGAGTTCAGCCGCAAGACGAGAAAAATTACCGATTACATTGAGGACTATGAGAATTCAGAGGTTTTACCCGACACAGACAGTTTGGAAGATAACATTATGGCTCAACAAAAATTGGGCATTTATTGCGAAGCAGTTGCTGCACTGCCTAGCCAGTGTCGTCGAGCCGTAGTGATGAAAAAGGTTTATGGCATGCAAAATAGTGAGATCGCCAAGAGAATGGAGCTATCTATCAGCACAGTTGAAAAACACCTGTCAAAAGGAATAAAGCAATGTAATAGCGTGATATCCATACGCTATCAAGACAAGCAAATGAGTACTCGTGTGACTGGTGAACAACCTAGCGCAAAAGTAATAAATACTACGGTGGTTAAGTAATGAGTGACATTGCTCAATTCCCAAATACAGCGCTAATTGAAGAAGAAGCTTGCCAATGGATCGTCAAATTTGAAGGAGATGTCCCCCCGAGCAAAACTGAGATTGAACAGTTTCAGTACTGGATGACACAAAGTGCTACCCATAAGGCCACACTTCTTCGACTAGCCAGTACCTGGAATGATATGGGCGTGCTGTCTGGCCTGAGCGTACCGCTTGGATATCGCCGTCCCTCAATGCGTAGTCATATTAAAAAGTGGGTTATTTATCCACTGCAAACACTCGTTACTTTGAGTATTTTGTTGGCAAGAACAGTAAATAATATACCGCGCCGTGTTGCGATTCTGCCGATGTTGGCTGTACTTCTTACTATTGGCATATCGTCTTGGTATGTGAGCTATCAACCTACTTTCCAAGATAACGTTTATATTACTTCGTTAGGCGAACATTCATTCCATACTCTGGAGGATGGATCAGTATTGTGGCTTAACACCAACACACAAGTAGAAGTTGATTACAGTGAAAGTAAGCGAAGAATAAACTTGTTACAAGGTCAGGCACATTTTGAGGTTAAACCCGACCCAGAGCGCCCCTTTGAAGTTTATGCTGGCAACCGAATGATAAGGGCTGTGGGAACTGCGTTTTCAGTCTATCGCCTGGATGATAGAATTGAAGTTATGGTGACTGAGGGCAAGGTGGACTTGTCAATCGCTCAAAACACCTTACTGATAACACCAGAGGAAGATCTGAATTCTGACAATTTACCCCATACGGGGGAAGCATCAGAGCCACAGACAATAAAAGTTCTGACTTCTTTGGTCGCGGGGCAAAGTGCAGTAATCCCGACAACATCTAGTGAACCTGAGGCAGCTATCACTGAGCTCGAACATGGCGAACAAATTCGTAAGCTGTCTTGGTTAGAAGGCAAGTTGGTCTTCGCTGGTGAGTCCTTAGAAGAAGTAGTTAGGGAAGTCAGCAGACACACTCCAATACATATTGAGGTGAGCGATCCCAACTTACGAAATTTGCGCATTGGTGGGCAGTTTCAGGCGGGGGAAACCGATGCATTGTTTGATGTGTTAGAATCTGGTTTCGGCATCAAAATAACTAGATTGAGTAATAGTCACGTTCAACTCCATAGCAAATAGAAATATGCGTAGAAATAGAAACCTCAAAGACATTTCAATTTTGAATAGCGGTTTTCTCTCTCACATTGGTTATACTCCTTTGAATGCTGTCTTACTTTCGTCAAAAAGTCTAAGGCAGTTGATAAGGGGAGTGATGTGTTGTGTTTGTTTATGTATGGTTAGTGCTAAGAGCAATGGCACTGAACATGTCTCATATAAATTCAACATACCAGTACAGCCGCTGGTGAAGTCACTAAACGAGCTGTCAAACCAAACAGAAACTTTGGTTCTCTTCCCTTATGAACTAGTAGAAAAACGCAAAGGAAACGCCATCAATGGGCAGTTTACCCTGGCGCAGGCAATTGAAGAATTGCTGCGCAATACGGGTTTGGTTGGTGGCCTTTCCAAAAAAGAAGTCATGATGATTAGCCAACAGCAATTGTCGCTACCTACTAATAGAAATAATAGGAACAACACAATGAACAGCAAAAAAACTTTACTTGCCACAGCCATGGCGCTTTTATTTTCTGGCACTGCCATTACCAATACTGCCAGTGCACAAGAAGCGGACGCCCAAGCGCAGCAAGAAGATGTTGAGAAAATTGCCGTACTCGGCACCCGTGGAACGCCGAGAACCGTTACTGACTCTCCCGTGGCGCTAGATGTCTTTTCTGGTGAAGAATTTACCAGTCTCGGCAACGCCGCAGATATCACAGATAACCTCAAAGCTCTTGTTCCTTCTTTCACCGCTACCCCTGCTACAGGTGACGGAAGTGCGTTTATTCGTCCTACATCACTTCGTGGGATGGCACCTGATCAAACATTAATTCTGGTGAACGGCAAACGTCGACATCGCTCTGCTTTAGTACAATTTTTCGCCCCAGCTGCTGGTAACGGTGCTCATGGTGTTGACATAGGTATGATTCCCGGCATTGGCCTTAAGAACGTCGAAGTACTGCGAGATGGCGCAGCCGCTCAATATGGCTCTGATGCAATAGCCGGAGTAATGAACTTCCAGCTAAAAGATGCCAACGAAGGCGGCAGTATTATGGCTCAATACGGGGAGTTTTATGAAGGTGAAAGCAGTTGGGTAATTGCTGCGAACGCCGGATTTGCCCTTGGTGAAAATGGTTTTCTCAATATTAGCGTTGAAACCAACGACAACGAAGCATTATCTCGCGGCGTTCAACGCCCAGACGGGCAAGCCTTGGTTGATGCTGGCGTACCAGGAGTGGGTGCCGACTCACCCTTTGGTGATGAACCTTTCGTTCAATCTTGGGGACGACCAGAAACTAGTGGCACCAGAATGGTCTTTAATTCCGGCTTGGAGCTGGGCGATATAGGTGAGCTTTATGCCCATGGCGGTTACGCGGATACAGACGGTCGCTACCGCTTTTTCTACCGTAACCCAGGTCATTCAACCCTAACTGACGTAACTACCTTACCAGCCGGTTATACTCCTTATTTGGATGGTGCCCAAAAAGACTATAACTTGGTAGCAGGCCTAAAAGGTGAAACCCTCAACGACTTTGCCTACAACATTAGCGTCGGTACTGGTAAAAACGAGCTGGCTTATTTCCTTAACAACACTATTAATTCTGGTTTGGTCGACGCGGTCGCAGGTACACCCGGTCAACGAGATTTTGATATGGGCGGCTATGAACAGGAAGAGCTAAACTTTAATGCTGATTTTGGCATGCCCTTAGCTGACGATATTTTTCTGGGTTTTGGTGCTGAGTGGCGTGAAGAGACTTTTACCACGGTTGCTGGTGAGTTTAATGCCCATAGCGTTGTCCCAGGGCCAAGCGGTATGAGTGCTGTCAGTGACGCCGATGCGGGTGAATTTAGCCGTGACAACTACGCGATATATGCTGACCTTGAACATGATGTGTCAGATGACTTGTTGCTACAATACGCCTTGCGTTATGAAGATTTTTCCGATTTCGGTGGCACCACTAATGGCAAAATTGCTGCCCGTTATAATGTCAGCGACGACTTTGTGATACGCGGTTCTGTATCAACCGGTTTCCATGCACCTACACCCGGTCAGGCGAATGTCAGTACCATTATCACAACTTTTGATGGGATGACCGGCTTGCAGGTAGATGAAGGTTTAGTTCCACCTGATCATCCTGATGCATTGGCAAGTGGTGGTGCTCCTCTTAAAGAAGAAGAATCAACTAACTTTAGCTTTGGTTTTACCACAGACCTGATTGAAGATACCAATTTGGCTGTCGATTTCTACAAAATTGAGGTGGACGATCGCATTTATCGCACAGGCGATATCACCGCTCCCTCAGGCAGCAGTATTTCCTTTTATACCAATGCGCTGGACGTTGAGCATCAGGGAATAGACATCGTTTTGACTGCGTCTATGGATTGGAAGGAAGCAGCAAATACTAAGTTTACCTTTGCGTACAATCACAATACGATTGATGTAGTTAGTCAGGCGTCTATCAACGGTATTACACCGGTCAGTGACAGCACTGTTGAAGATATTGAGAATAACTACCCGGAAAATCGCTTTGTTGCCACCGCCTTAACCGAGTTTGGCGAACAATGGCAGTTTATGTTACGTGCGAACTTTTATGGCGAGCACTATGATGAGCGCGGCACAATAAATGATCCCGATAGTCCAAGTGCCTTGGTTGGAAGCGTACTTTTCTTTGACATGGAACTTAATTACGATGTCAATGATGACTTGTCACTCACCCTCGGCGCGTCAAACATCTTTGATGAGTATGTGGATGAAATTGGCGCAGGAAATGCCAACCGTCTAAGTGTGGGCCTACAATACCCGCGTAGAACAGCTGCTAACTATGAAGGTGGTTCTTGGTATTTAAGGGCTAATTACCAGTTCTAGTTTTGTAAATCTCGTACAAAAAAGCGCTACATACACAAATCGTGTATGTAGCGCTTTTCAATTAACTTACCTGAACTCCACCCCAAATTAAATTTTGTCCCGCTTGAACAGCTTACTATGTACTAAAACTGGTAACCTACTTGAAGGAAACCACCAGTATTTTCATCAAAATCAGCATTTGTGCCATGAATAGATACTCCAAAAGTAAACCCTGATTTATCTATACCGTTCATAAAGTAGCTGTGATTTACACCAGCCCCGTAATAATCATTATCATGAATTACATATCCGCTGCTCTCTAAAGTAGCATAACTTTCATGGCCCACTATGCTGGCATTTCATGTCGGTCTTTGATAAAAGTGAAACGTTAGTGCCTAAGCCACTATATGCAGCCCCATACCGACACCAATAGAGTATTGCTTCTCAGGTTTATTATCCTCAGCAAAAGTAGATAGAGAAGTTAGAGATAAAAGTAGTGCCAATTTCTTCAAGATATATCCTTATATATTATTTTTGTTCACCAATGTCATCAGGTCACACTGGCACATAATGAGGCTGTAGAAAAACCTACAGCCTTAACTCCAATAAAAAAGGCCACCTAAGTGACCTTTTCTAAATTACCAATCTAAACGATTAGATAATTTTAGCTACTACGCCAGCACCAATAAAAAAGGCCACCTGAGTGACCTTTTCTAAATTACTAATCTAAACGATTAGATAATTTTAGCTACTACGCCAGCACCAACGGTACGGCCACCTTCACGGATGGCGAAGCGTAAT
>JBLHNW010000040.1:0-14233 GCA_047622205.1 Paraglaciecola sp. | reverse complement strand
AAAGGCGACACACTGGTCAGCCGTTTTGTTGATGGTGAAGTAATAAGTACGATTGAGTGATCTATATATTTGTAAATTTAATGATCGAAAATAGGTAATATGCATAAATCCAAAAGCCCTGAAAATTTTATTGATGCTCACCCACAATGGCGGCATGTATTGGAGAAATTGCGCCAATTGCTATTATCGACTGAACTTGAAGAATGCATAAAATGGGGTGTACCGACTTACTGTATCAATACTAAAAACGTGGTCGGTTTAGGCGCATTCAATAGCTATGCCGGATTATGGTTTTTCAATGGTGCACTGTTAAAAGATAAGGCGAAGGTATTAGTTAACGCCCAGGATGGGAAAACTCAGGCGATGCGTCAGTGGCGCTTTGGCCATGAAGATAGTTTAGATGAGCCGCTGCTATTAAGTTACATCCTTGAAGCCATAAATAATCAAAAATTAGGTAAAGAGATAAAAGCCAGCAGAAATAAGCCTATTGATATCCCTCAAGAACTCTCCCAGTACTTTTCCAATAATCCTGAGTGCTTAGGCCAGTTTGAGCAACTAGGTTTATCCAGGCAGCGAAAATATGCTGAATATATCAGCACCGCAAAGCGGCAAACGACCAAGCAGTCAAGATTAGAGAAAATCATCCCAATGATCCTGCAAGGTATAGGTCTAAACGATCAATACCGTTGAATTAACTACCAGCATTCAGGCGGTTTAGATCCGTATTGCCTTATTTTTATTTGCGCGGGGATAAGAAATACAACTGTGAGAATAAGCGATATTGCCCAAAACACTGAACTACTTTGCATGACAAATATAAGATATACAGCAAAGATGAGGAACAAGGTGCTTAATACCAGAGAAAGCCAATAAAAGTATTTCCAAAACCACAACTTAAAAACAGGCTTTTTATTTATGCCGTCATAAATCCCAAGACTAAATATCACCGCCAGAATTAATAGTAAGTATTGGTTAAAAAAACACCACTATCTTTAAGTAACCTCAACTCCGGTTAAGTATTCTCTCAAATGCTCTAGTAAGGCCCAAAGGTATCAGAAGGAAAATATAAAAATACCATGCGAATTTCATGAATCTACTTTTCACCCATAGCCAATATTAGGCTACTTAAAATGAACTGCCAAAGTTGAACAAGTGCAATCCGTATATCGCCTTTTTCAACTTTGTCAGTTTGCTATAACGATTGTTCAACGCTATTGCTTTTTTGTACCTTACAACTATTAGGAATTGAATTTTCTCGATACTTCAACTTATACCTTAGTGTTCCCTATGATTACTCAAGTTCGTGCAATTGAATTAATAACTTCATCATTAGCTGTAAAAACAACATTCTCATTTAAGGCAAAATAGTCAAGTGGCACGATTGTTTTGTAACGTTGACCGTCTGTTGATTGTACTTCTACTAAATCAAAAGTTTGCCCATGTTGCTTATTTGCAATAGTCACTCCGACCATGGCACTGACGAATTTGAGGCTACTATTGGCTCCCAGTCCGGCAGCTATGAAGTGGCCTATTGCTGCACCTGTAAGTCGCTTGGAGAAATCGGCATTCAATTTAGTTTGCTCTATGCTGACAATTTGACCACTAAATAAACTTCCGTTTTCATCCTCTAATTCCCCCACCGCTGCGGAATTAATACTTGAACAGGCTGTCACTGTCAAAAGAGACACTATTACTACTAATTTTTTAAATGAATTCATTTTATTTCTCTCTGTATTAAAATTACTCTGCTTTATTTGCACAATAAGTAAAAATTGCCAAGCCCTTCAGTTGACGGGCGATGTAAATATAAAAATTGGTAGACGCATAATATGAAACATTAAGGTTCTCATTAGAGAACCTCAATGATTTGATGGCTAGTTCAGTTCGTTTTCGAGTACGGTTTGAACTAATTCATCGAAAGTGCTTGCGCAGGTATTGATGCCTCCGGCGCCACAATTAAAGAACAATGCGATGCTGGTGTCTGTTTCTTCAATGTAGGCACTCTGCGCAGTGTAACCGAACGTCAATCCCGAATGGGCGTAGACTGTATGACCATCGATTGTCGCTACGTCTATCCCTAGCCCAGATTTTTCAGTGGCATCTTGAGTGATAAGGTTGTCTTCACCAAACATGGTATTTTTCACGACATCATTGGCAAAACTGTCATCTGTTATTAGCGCCTTAAGAAAGATAGCCATGTCTTCAACACTTGAAATCAAAGGTGAACCGGCCTGACTGGTGTTGATTAAAAACTGACGCGTATCGAGCTGATCACCTTCATCGGTTGTCAAATACCCGGAGATAAAGTCACCCAAAGAGGCTTCACTCCCTTTGTAGTAGGTTGACGTCATGCCGAGCGGGTCAAAAAAACGATTTCGCAAGGCGACAGAGTGATGCTCTCCCAACACTTCGTCCATAATTAGTGCTGCCAACGAATAGCCAGAATTCGAATATTCATAGCCTTCACCGGGTAAAAAATATCCAGGATGGTCAAATACTAATTCTAGAAAGTCGATATCGGTTTTGAGTACTTCTGGCTCAGCAAGCAGTAGGTCTGTGTATCCATCGCCCTCAACATCGGCGTAATTAAACACGCCACTGGTATGGTTTAATAACTGACGCAAGGTCATCTGCTGACTATTAGCAATGCGCGACAAAATGTTTTCACCAAGCCAGGTATCTATAGTGTCATCAAGATTGAGTAAGCCCTCATCGGCTAACTGTATGGCTAGTAGTGCAATCATTTTTTTACCGGTACTGGCGGTGGGCATGGTATCGCCAACTTGCATTGCTTGCTGGGTTTCCAGGTTAGAAACCCCTGCACTACCTAAAAAGCGTCCTTCTGGTGTTTCAACCAAAAGCACAATTCCAGGGATATCGATTGATACCAAATCATTAATTACATCCTGATACACAACTGTTGGTGCTGGTGTCGGTGCTGGTGTTGGTGTTGGTGTGCTGCCATTAGAACTGCCACATGCCGCTAGTGTTAAAGTAACCGCGGTAGTGATGGCGCCTTTTTGTAAAGATTTAAGTAATTTCATTTTTGTTTCCTTGTTTGAATGATGGGAAGAATTATGAACAAAAATGGCAAGGCTTTCCTCAGTGCTTGTGTCGTATATTGTCTTGGTTTTGTCTTGGTTTTGTCTAAGCAGTCAAATATGAAGGCACATTAATACAATCTTAATCTGGCATCGAATAGTCGTTATCTATAGGCTAAGCAGCATCACATTAACCTATTGATTGGTAACTCGTATGGTTCGCCATTTTTTCAGCTTTTACTTGATGTTACTGGCGGTTGTCTTTATTCATCAAGTAGTAGGCGTCTTTGCCTCAGATCTTTGGATGCACGAGGCGATCGTTCAAGATAAAATTAATGACGATGTCGGGCTGTTTCATTTACTCGAGCAATTACATCAAAATCTTGATGAACAGCAGTTCAAGGAGGTCGTCAATTCATATCCGAAATCATCGAATATGCCAATACAGCTGTTGGACGGTAAACCCTTTCATAGCTTGTATCCTATATTTGACCGAAATAACATCCACGTCAAACAACCGAGCATCAATGTAGCATTCTATAAATTCAAAAATGCTGATTTGGTTGCTCGTCTAGGTCCTGTACGTACATATCAACCATTAATTAACATGGATAAGGTGTATCAGAATTCCGTCTTTATTTTAGTCGGTTTGAGTGTTCTTCTGTGGATGTTTAAGTTGCAAAGAAAGTTAAATCGGCTGAATAGTGCCGCCACGCAATTTGGAGGTGGTGATTTTACTTTTAGGGTGTCTGAAGCAGGCAGGCACCAGGTTGGTCGCCTTAATAAGTCATTCAATAAAATGGCGCAACGCATTGAAGCGTTGGTGAAAGCCAACAAGAGTTTGACCAATGCAGTTGCCCATGAATTGCGGACACCTATTACTCGATTACGTTTTCAATTAGATATGATGTATGAAGAATCGGATAACGATTTGCGTAAAGAATATATGTACGGAATGTCAGATGATGTGAATGAGCTAACTGAATTAGTCGATGAAATACTGACCTTTGCGCGTTTTGAAAGTGAAGCCCTTTCTTTGAATTTGCAGGCAAATCCTTTAGACGAAAGTCTACGAAGAGTTATTCAGGCAAGACATTTTGACAGCCATTTGAAACTGACCTACGACGATAGTTGGCTTGGTGATGAAGAAAAGGACAACTATCTGCCTTTTGATGCCAAGAATCTTGAACGCGCCATTGGAAATCTACTCTCCAATGCGCAAAAATACGCTGTTCATCATATACAAATTCATGTGGTAAAAACCAAGGACAAATGCACAATCTATGTTGATGATGACGGTCCAGGTATTCCTGAGCAAGAGCGAAGTGACATTTTCGCACCTTTCAAGCGTTTAGATAACAGTCGCACGAGAGCTACCGGCGGTTACGGCATTGGCTTGGCCATAGTCAAACAGATCGCGCAGGGGCATGGTGGCGAAGTCAGTATTGATGATGCTCCCCTAGGTGGCGCAAGATTTATTGTTTCCTGGCCAATTGGAGGACCAGTGGGGATCTAAAACCAATATTAATACGAATTAGTTTGTCAGCGGGTATTGTTACTGTTTAATATGATCATATTACTATTTCTGTATCGAAACTCATAAGTCAATATGACTAAAATCACACTGGTTGAAGACGATAATAAATTCTCATCACTTGTAAAAACCTATCTTGAAAAACATGGTTTTGAAATCGAAATCATAGAGGATGGTTCATTAGCGCCGCAATCGATTTTGTCGCAACAGCCAGATTTGATAATCCTCGATCTGATGTTGCCAGGCAAAGATGGGCTAACTATTTGTAGAGAAATCCGACCTCATTATAAGGGCAAAATAATTTTCTTAACCGCCAGTGAAGATGACATAGATCATGTTGCTGGCGTCGAATTGGGTGCCGATGATTTTATTGTAAAACCGATTCAACCGAGAGTATTGTTGGCTCGCATTCGAATGTTATTAAGACGCCAGGAAGACGTAAATGGCACTTCTGCTCAAAGTCAAACATCTACAGTAGTTGAGCGACAATCGGCTAAAAACCTGAATTTCGGAAAGTTATCAATATATGTGTCGAAACGTCAGGTTGTTTTAGGCGAACAACAAATCATGCTGACCACCAGCGAATTTGACTTACTAGCATTGTTAGCAAACCATGCCGAAAAGATACTACCAAGGGATTTTATTTATAAAACGCTGCGAGGTATTGAGTACGACGGCATGGACAGAGGTGTTGATACTAAAATAGCTAATTTACGCAAAAAGCTAGGTGACAACGCTTCAATGTCTACCCGTATTATTACTGTTCGTGGTCAAGGCTACCTGTTCGTTCCTGATAGTTGGGACAATTGAATTAGCTAAAATGGTCCTTACTCGTTAAGGCATTATCGTAAATCAGTTAAATTATTCACTTACTTTTGGTGCCACAGCATGTTCGCAAAGTTCATAACAGCATTCTCTCTTCTTTTGTGTTTTTCAAATTACGCGGCGGCTGAAACCGCAGGAGTAGGCACTAACAAAGTGGCGCTAATGGGTGACTGGCAAGGTAAGTTGGACCTCGGTATGTTTAGTAGCGATTTGCGCCTTTTTTTTCATATAACAAAGACCAAAGATGGTTACACCAGCACGCTAGATAGCCCTGACCAAGGCGCAAGAGGGATCGCGACGGAAACAACTATATTGGACGGAAATAACTTGCTCATAACCTCTCCAGTAATTGGTGCTGAATATAGGGCGACAATCATTGGTGATAAAATAACCGGTATCTGGTCACAATATGGCGATGAATTTCCTGAACTTACATTGAACCGAGTTATTGCCGATGCTCCCGTGCAAAAAAATCAAGAGCCTGCGGTAATTGTTGGTGACTGGGAAGGTACATTGCAGCGTTTAGATCTTACTAGCGAAGAGCGTGTTGCTCTTTTTCTAATGGGCAAAAACGACGGTCTTCGACTTGTTTTTCATATTAGTAGAAGCAAAGATGGCTACACCACTACATTAGATAGCCTGGATCAAGACGCGAAGGGTATTCCCACTGAAAAAACCATACTAAACGGAAATTCGATAACTATTACATCTCCATTAATTGGAGGTAGGTATGAAGCCACAATAACAGGAGACAAAATGACCGGCATCTGGTCACAATACGGAGATGAATTTCCTGAGCTTACCCTGAGTCGAATGAATAAAAAGTCTCCCTAGAACACTGCATCCAACAGCCAAACTCACCTTGTTTATGCGTCTATACAATTGGCAGAAGTTATATGGACACCCATGTTAATCCTGAAAATTACACTTACATCAGTTACATGGTCATATACATTAATTTGGATATTGCAGTCATCATGGATGTATTGTTAATGCTCCAGGAGCTAATAGCCGCCAAGAGACACTTTCCTGTATACAAAACTTCACTCTGAGAACTTATTGTGCTTGCCATATAAAAGCCAGAAACAGGCGATATCAACCATAAACTACTATCCTTTAACCTAACAAAAGTACAGAAATAAGCCGTTTGGTGTCGTTTAGCCCATATTTTCTGATTGAGTATTTTGCTGACTATATATTGGCAAATAATGAAATGGAGATAAAGATGTCAACAATTAACCCTAAGCTTGTAGAGGCTGTTGCCCAACTCGGAAGTAGCTTAAAAGAACTGGGTGGCAACCTCGATGAATTAAAAGAAAGCTGTATGGCATCAGGGCGAGTTCCTGATGCTTTGGTAGATGTTTTGAGGAAGGGGTCTGGTGACCTATTAGGTAGTGCAAAACTATTTGCCCCCCTAAGAGGAGAAGCTACGATTGCCCTTGGGCTTTCTGCCTCAAGTATGGAGGAAGGTGCATGGGCACTAGATCGCGAAGCCTGG
The DNA here is from genome assembly GCA_047622205.1 of Paraglaciecola sp. GTDB lineage: Bacteria > Pseudomonadota > Gammaproteobacteria > Enterobacterales > Alteromonadaceae > Paraglaciecola. The sequence goes on along the minus strand of JBLHNW010000040.1, from coordinate 7,335 downwards.
TGGAAGGTAGCCAATGAATTTAATGAGTTAGGACATCAATTTACCTCACTCAATAAAGATTTCAGAAAGGAAGCCGCCCTTGTTCGCAACTGCAATCCTGATAGCAGTGTGCCGTCACAAATTCTTAAAAGTGGAGGAGATTTGGGTGCTGCCGGACATGTATTTTCTGTGGCTGCGGATGAAATAAAATACAAGCGGGTCAATCCCGGACTCATGCACATATTAACGTCCGCTGACCTTTTTATAAGTGCCGGTAAGGGCTTGCTTGATAGCTCAGAAGAACTCAAGGAGCTAACTGTGAACCCATGGTCGGATGATTGTATCTGTGGCACATTCAAATGGGAAAGGGAGGGCTGGGGAAATGGCAGAACCTGGGTCCTATACGAGTGTATTAAGGACGGAGGTCTGTTTTGTTCAGTTTGTGTCTGGCAAAAAGAAGGTAGAAATATCCGCTTTCATTCTAGCGAACCGGCTACACCTGAACCCGAAGAAGATTGAGGCTCCAGATATTACCCGTGCCACCTCAAACTGCACGTTTCAGAGCGCAGTTTGAGGTAGCATGAGCATATCAACACCGGGACATCGAAAAGGGATCATAATACTTTAAGTTAATATTTAGACTTCTTTACCGGCGGATTCCACTGGAGGCATCGGTCACTATTGCGATTTTTCCTGTTAAAGGCTTAGGATTTATCGTGAGAAACTCCTGTTAGTCAGGGTAATATGTAATAACGATTATTCATCTGGAAAAAATATATCTTCAATGGATTGTTGGAATACTTTGGATATAGCAAATGCGAGTTGTAAAGACGGATCGTGTTTACCTCTCTCTAGAGCGTTAACCGCTTGTCGAGAAACTCCCACTCGGTTGCCAAGTTCTTCCTGTGACCACTCCTGTTCAGCTCGTAATACCCTTAATCTATTCTTCATTAGAATCTACATATAGCAGAACTTGGAGAACCAAACCATGTCCACTGAAAATAGCGGGTAGTATAAATGACAGACTAATATCTGGTAGCGCAAACTTCATCTCTAACATGCCATAAGAAAACGATAAAAAGCCAACTATGCCCATAGACCATAAGAACGCTTCACCAGTCAACCGTTGCATATATTCATCTAGCAAGCGAAATCTTAAGCGGTAAATTTGAAATGCCCAAATTAAGGGGATCACTGGCATCAGTGTAACAACAACCTGAAGCCACACTGGCATATCCAATAATTCAAAAGAAAATGTTTGAATTGCTATTAATATCAAAAAAATCATCATTGAGAACATAAATTTTCTAGTAAACAATTTGTCGGTCTGAGTATCAAATGTCATTTTGTAGCTCCTTATTAATTTTGTTAATTACGTAAAACATCATGTTCTCCGTACTTTTTGTAAGGCAAACCTTACACCAATGAAAGTGTAAGGTTTGCCTTACTTAATGTCAAGATCTTAGTTCATTATTGGTGTTTACTTATTAAGCAATAAATATAAATGGCGTCCAAGAATTTATTGTTTAATGCTAGTTAGATGAACTCAAAAACATTTAGGATTGCCTATTTTATGGTAAATCGACATGTTGCATTTGTGGCAAAAGCTGAATTGAATAGTTAACCGGTCAATGAATATAATTGGCACCGACCTGCCTAATATTCTGACTAGCGGGATTGAGCTGTAAGTTAAGGATGGTGGGAACATTAATTGTTCAATCGAGCAGATACCAGATGCGCGCTGAAAGCAGATATTTAGCGCCAAACCACAGTACCGCCGAAGCCGGTCACCTGGAATTGATTGTCATACACTTTATTTAATACGATACCTGTTTTCTCATAGAGAGCATAAATTTCTTGTCTATGTGCACTCGGATTTATTCATTTTTGTGCTTCGATATTTTTAAGAGAGCGTCGTTTACACCTGACACACTATTTAGTCGATTTGGGCTGATAGCCAAAGTGGACTTATATGCGGTGAGTGCACTAGAATAATCACCGTTCAACAATAGCATGTCTGCCAATAACTCCCTTGCCGGCAGAACCGCTCCAGGCGTTACCGGGTCTTTATCAATTGAATCTTCAATATCGGCAGCCTGGCGAAGTTGAACTAAAGCTTGTTCTTTTTGACCCTTTTCAAAACTAATCCATGCATTGACCACATTTCGCTGCGCATCTACAAGCGGTGCCCAATAGTCTGGACTTATGATTTTAGTTTTAGCATATAAATCATTGAGCACTTCTACGTTTTGTTGTGCCAACTTTATGTCACCACTTCTGGCAGCCCCAAGTCCACGAGCGTAATAGGTAATCGCTTCTACTTGTGGGAATTTTTTCCAAGGAATATAACTAGGGTGTTGTATTTTTAGCTGGCTGGCTTGATGCCATTTTTTTTGCTCTAGGGCAATCCTAGCTGGTATCGCAGCGAATGCGTATGCGGTGGGGAAGACAGCTTGAATTGGATGGTGCGGTTCTATTTGCGCTAATGCTTGCTTTGCCTTGTCCCCTTCACCAAGTTGTAAATACCCGTAGATTAAGTAATCCATAGCATGAGCATAATGCAGAGAGCTTGATCCGTTTGTTGGATATTTTAATGCAGCCTTTGCTGAACGAAGATTCCAACTTACTGCGTCACCCCACATTCCCAATCGAATGAAGATATGACTCGGCATATGCAAAGAATGTGGTACATCGGGTGCAATTTTATCATAAGCCCTTGCAGCATCTATCGCAAGTTCAGCCAGTGGTGGGTTGTCATAAGCATGAATAGTGTAATGAATTGCGCCAGGGTGGGAGGGTGAGATTTCAATGAGTTTTGCTAAAAGTTCACCGGCGACTTTGTTTTGTTTGAACATTGGATCGTCTTTAGTTGCCATCACAAGTTGCGAGAGCGCAAAAAATGCGGCGGCGTCCATGTCATCGGGGTTATCTTGATAGACTAATGATTGGGCTTTTGCCCACTTAGCGGTGCGATCTTTATCTGGGACGGCTTGCCAATTTTGATAATATTGCGATGCAGCATGGATGTAAGCTTTTTCTCTTGTTGTGGCTTTTAGCTGTTGTGCTTTTGCAAGGGCAGAATGTCCTCGAATTAACGCTTCATCCTTAATAGAAGTCGGCCACAAAGGCTGGAACAGGCTCATTGAATAACCCCAATACATCATGGCGCAATCGGGTTCTTTTTCCATCCACTTACTAAAGAACATTTCAGCTTGTGCATACATCATGTGATGAAGTAATCCAACGCCTGTATTAATCGCTTTCTGCGCAGCTGCTTTACACGATGAGGAAAAGCTGACAGTACCTAAATCACCCAGGTCTTTAATAATCATGTCTTTGTCAGAGTGACCGTCATGGGCATAGCCGGCCACGCTAATAAAAAAGATGGATGCGATTGTTGTGACGTACCATAATTTTGATATGGTCTTCATGAAATTCTCCTTAGTAAACAATTAGTTATTTTGATATTAAATTGAGCACTGAGATTTTTAGTACCCAAGTTAAAAAATACTTTTTCATTTTTGTTAAGAATTACTTTTATTGTAGGCAGTCTGCGGTCCCAAAGCTAATCAGAATATCTGTACAACTCTGAGTATCTAGACATTGCAAGGCTACCCATCTTATAAGGAATTGTAAGCCAGCGTCTGCTTTGGCCTTTTTGCCCACTTTATTCAAGGTTGCCGGACAGTCTATTTATTGCTCATTTTTGCTCTTCAAATAAACAAATTTTCGTCCGATTCTGGCACGAACAAGCCATAGGCTAGCAGGCATCAATGACCTCATATTTGGGTGAAATGAAGCAAAATGACGCCTCCCTAAAATTAAAATTCGTTGCTATTCTTGACCTTCAATAGCTGTCCACTATGGGCTATTTGAAAGAAGATTGTTTTTTTACTGGCCACATTTTTGGCGCCAATAATGTACGATTCTTCCAATACCTCAACGACACTAAAATCGTTTTCTTTTAGTTCCGTCCAACTAGCATCGAGCTTTCCTACTTCAAAACCAAAATCTTTAAAGGTCAATTGTTTAACTGATTTGCTGGCTACTCTTAAAGCAGTCTTGCCACTAATGACGCCATGACCACCATGTGCCAAAGCGCTACCTTGCCCAATAAGAGCGCTAAACAATATTGCGCATACTAAAGTTTTCATAAAATTTATCCTCGTTATTTATTATTCTCTAACCTGAGCTCGATGTATGGACTCCACTCCCCTACAGGAGCTGCTTATCCTGAGCTCAGGTTATTTAAGTCCAATCACTTTATATTGTCCTTCAACAATCAACTGCACGGCAACAGGTTTATCGCTGCTATTTTTCCAGTACCATCCGTGCGAGCCAGTAAAAGGCGCAGTAAAGCTTCCTTTCATGTCTTTCAATGTAGCAATGGCATAGCTTTCAAAATATCCTGTTGTATCACCCTCAGGCTCACCGTGAAGGTCAAAGTAGAGTGATTCACCATTGGTGATCCATTCATAAGTCATTTTTTCATGTTGATTCATATAGAACTTGTACTCGATCCCTTTACCTGCAGGCACCGATACTTCAATCACATCTTGACCTTGATTAGTGGATGCAGCACTTTTTAGTGTTGGCGATGGAGTATCGGCCGTTTGCGACAAGACAGTCAATCCTAGCGCCTTTCCGATGTTAGTAGGGTCAATATTATATTCTGCTGGAAGAATAACAGTTACGAACACCAATGCCGCTATTAGGGTAGCGGCTATCGACGACTTAATTAGCGTTTTCGTGCTGACCATATGTTGTTTCATGTTGTTCTATCACTCATCTTAATATAAATAATAACCGGTCAATTGAAGCCCGATCAGCATCAACCCAGCGCTCATTAACAGGGTGTTGGTTATGGTGGAAAAGTGTTGGAATGACGGCAATCTTCGCCAAAAGTTAATCGCCAGTACAATAAAGGCGAGCGCCATAAATTGGCCTAACTCTACACCAATGTTAAACGCGATAAGATTGGCCACCAGCCCATTTTCTGTTAACTCAAACTCTTGAAGTTTTGTCGCCAGACCAAAACCGTGAAACAGCCCGAAAATCAGCACTGCCAATCGTGTACTAGGCTGCTTCCCAAAAACGCGTCTAAAACCACCTAAATTATCAAAGCCTTTATATACAACTGAAAAGCCGATAATGGCGTCTATCAAGTATGCATTAACCTGAATGTCGCCCAAAACGCCCCAAAGCAAAGTGATGCTGTGACCGATGGTAAACATACTCACATAAAGCAAAACATCACGGCTTTTATACAGGAAAAATATGACCCCCACTAAAAATAGTAAGTGGTCATAGCCAGTAACCATATGCTTAGCACCAATGTATAAGAAAGGGATAAATTGTATCCCTGTATTTTGCTCGAGGAAAAGACGTGTATTGTCATCAACGCCATGGGCGAACACACCCAAAGACATTGTCGCTAATACCACTACCAAAAGCAGCAATACAAATCGGTTCAGACTAATTAGCATGAATTTGCTCCGAATTAAGCTGTTCTTTCACATCTTTATGCAAAATTCGATATAGCGCTGGAATCACAAACAGCGTTAATAAAGTAGATGAAATAATCCCGCCGATGACAACAGATGCAAGTGGTCTTTGCACTTCAGAGCCAATACCTGTGTTTAGAGCCATTGGTACAAAACCTAAAGAAGCGACCAATGCAGTAGTCAATACTGGACGTAAGCGAGTGAGTGCACCATCAAATATTGCTTGTTCCAATGGGATATTTTGCGCTCGTAAATCTCGAATGAATGAGACCATAACCAAGCCATTTAATATGGCGATACCCGACAAGGCAATAAAGCCCACCGCCGCAGAAATTGAGAATGGAATGTCACGCAGCATAAGCGCTGCTATGCCGCCTGTTAAGGCAAGTGGAACACCAGTAAAAATGATCATGGCATCTTTAAAAGAGCCAAGCGCCAAGATCAATAAGCCAAGGATCATCACCAAGGTGATAGGTACGACAAAGGATAAACGTTGTGCAGCAGATTGCAGTTTTTGATAGGTTCCAGCGTATTCTAGCCAATAGCCAGCAGGCACATCTACATTAACATTTATTTGCTCTTTAATGTCGGCTACGAAACTTCCTAAATCTCGGCCTCTGACATTGGCGGTCACCACGACCCGTCGCTTACCGTTTTCTCGATTCACTTGATTTGCCCCCAACACCATTTCGAGCTGGGCAAGTTCTTGAAGTGGCACATAATGGCCATCAGGCAAATGGATGGGCAAACTGTTAAGCGCGTCTGGATCGCTGCGTATTGACTCTTGTAAGCGCACAACAATATCTGCTCTGGCATCACCGTCATAAAACTTACCGGCTACATGTCCCCCTAAAGAAGTAGCCAACTGCTGCTGGATTTCTGATTTTGAAATACCGTATTGAGCAAGCTTTTCAAGCTGCGGTATGATTGTCAACATGGGTAAACCCGTTGTTTGTTCAACCTGTACGTCAGCAATACCTTCTACACGACTAATCGCGCTTTCAATATCGCTGCCTACAGAAGCCAAAACATCAAAATCATCACCAAATACCTTTATCGCGAGTTCTGCCCTCACTCCCGCTAGCAACTCATTAAAGCGCATTTGAATAGGTTGTAAAAATTCGTAACGATTGCCCGGTATAGGCTCAACTAATGAGGCCAACTCCTCAATAATTTGTTCTTTCGTTTTTTTAGGATTTGGCCACTGGTCTCGTGATTTAAAAATGATGAAGTTGTCTGCTACGCTTGGTGGCACGGCATCTGTTGCCACATCCGCAGTACCAATTTTTGCAAACACGCGTTCAACCTCGGGCATCTCCATGACCCGAGCTTCTAGTGCTTCCTGCAGCGCTACTGCTTGGCTCAAGGATGTACCTGGAATACGCAGGGCATGCATAGCAATATCACCTTCATCAAGATTAGGCACAAATTCACTGCCAAGTTTGGTCGCTTGGTAAGCCATAATGCCAACCAAGGCCACGGCAAACACAATTACAAACCATCTTGCTTTAAGCACCCAGGAAAGCGAAGGCTGATACAGGAAAGTTGCACCACTCATCACAAAGTTGCGTTTTTCCTTCACTGGTTTTTTAAACAACAATGCGGTAGCAGCTGGTACAAAAGTGACCGACAGTACCATGGAACAAAGAAGTGCAATAACAACAGTGGTCGCCATTGGGTGAAACATCTTACCTTCTACTCCTTCTAAAGCAAAAATAGGGAGGTAGACAGCAGTAATAATAAATACACCAAACAATGCAGGGCGAATGACTTCATGGGTAGCGGTAAACACTACCTCCATGCGATGTTTGAGTGTTAATTGTTGTCCGTCAGGACTGGCTTGACTCAATCG
>JBLHNW010000039.1:0-14336 GCA_047622205.1 Paraglaciecola sp. | reverse complement strand
TCGGTATTATCACATTAAAGCTACAAAGGTGGCAAGAGAATAAAATACTACTCGAAAGTAAGCGTAATTCGTATACAATGCGCCGCATATGGCTGATACATCGTTCGACAAAGTACAATTTATAGACATCGATCCAGACCTGGAAGGGCAAAGGATTGATAACTTTTTGCGCACTTTATTAAAAGGTGTGCCTAAAAGCCTCATTTATCGCATTTTACGTAAAGGCGAAGTAAGGGTTAACAAAAAACGTGTTAAACCTGAGTATAAATTGCAAGCGAATGACCATTTGCGAATTCCGCCGGTCAGAATATCTGAAGCCAACGACCCTCCCTCGACCAAGTTAGATAAAGTAGCAAGTTTAGAATCTCACATTTTATTTGAAGATGACGTGTTGATTGTTCTTAACAAACCCTCAGGAATGGCTGTTCATGGTGGTAGTGGGCTAAGTTTTGGTGTGATCGAGGCGCTGCGGGCGTTGCGACCGACGCAAAAATTTCTGGAACTTGTACACCGTCTCGACAGAGATACTTCTGGGTGTTTGCTTATAGCTAAAAAACGCTCAGCTTTAAAACATTTACATGAACAGCTTAGAGATAGAAAGGTTGATAAGCGTTATCAGGCCTTGGTATGTGGTGAATGGCCGGAAAACCGTTATAAAGTAAATGCCCCACTATTAAAGAACACGGTTAAATCAGGTGAAAGAGTGGTGTTAGTGAATGATGAGGGGAAGCCTTCAGAAACTCGATACCGTATTTTACAAAGACTTAAAGGCGCAACATTAGTTGAAGCGTCGCCAATCACCGGGCGCACTCATCAAATAAGAGTGCACTGTTTACATGCAGGCCACCCAATTGCCTGTGATGACAAGTATGGTGACAATGAATTTGCTTTAAGAATGCAGAAAATTGGCCTAAAGCGCTTGTTTTTACATGCTCACTCATTGGCATTCATACATCCAAGAACAGAACAGCGTATTAGCTTTAGTGCTCCACTGGATAAACAACTTAATTACTCTATAAAACGATTAGTTGATGAAGTATAAGCTAATAATTTTTGATTGGGACGGTACCTTAATGGATTCCGAAGCAAAAATTGTTGGTTCTATTCAAGCTGCAGCACAAAGAGCAAATTTGCCTATCCCAAGCAGACAGGCAGCAAGAAATGTTATTGGTCTAAGTCTGGGCCCTGCCATCCAACAATTGTTTTCGTTTGATAGTCAGCAACAGGTCGATGACTTGGTCGCGTTTTACAAGTCAGAATTCGTCGCCCAGAAAGAATCGACTAGCCCCTTGTTTGGTGGAGTGAAGCAAGTACTTGGATCCTTGCGAAACAAAAATTTTCTGTTGGCCGTGGCGACTGGAAAGGGCAGATTGGGATTGACAGCAGCCTGGCAACAAACCGGGACCGAACATTTTTTTCATACTTCTCGATGTGCGGATGATGCTAAATCGAAGCCCCATCCAGATATGCTTGAACAAATCTTATCCGAATTAGCTATTAAGTCTTCAGATGCATTGATGGTAGGTGATACAAGCTATGATATGGCTATGGCCGAAGCGATAAACGTGGATAGATTAGGGGTCAGTTTTGGTGTGCATAGTCACGCTCAACTAAATCTGCACAATCCCATTGGTATAATTGACAGCATTGAGCAACTGCATACTTATTTGTGACTATTACTCATATGTTCGAATATATCGATATTCATCTCATTGAATAACTCGATTAATGCAATAAGTGGTAATCCCACCAATGTATTTGGATCACGTCCCTTAAGTGCACTGAATAACACTATCCCTAATCCCTCACTTTTAAAACTGCCAGCACAATCATAAGGTTGCTCTATTTTTAAATATGTATCAATTTGCTGATCACTTAGGTTTTTGAATTCGACATTGAAAGGTTCAACAATAGATTTATATTGCTTTGTGCTTGCGTCAAATAGACACAAAGCAGTATGGAAGGTTAATGTTTTACCACTGGAATCCCTAAGCTGTTTAAAAGCCGCGGCGTAATGTAAAGGTTTACCCAATATGTTTGTATTAAGGCTAGCTACTTGATCAGATGCTATTACAATCCCCTCTGATATTTTTTCACCAATCGCTTGCGCCTTAGCTAAGGCTAACCGAGCGACCAATTTTTCGGCAGATTCATCTGGAAGAGGCGTTTCGTCTACTCCCGGAGCTATACATTGAAAGGGGATCTGTAATTTCTGTAATAACGATTTTCGGTAAGGAGACGTTGAAGCCAGAATTAATTTCATTGAGTGTGCAATATATTGTTAGCCAAGGTTGACAAATAAAAGCATAATTATCAGCAAACACATAGCTTTAGGAGCAACTTTTCTTTGACTAAACACCCATCTGCCTATAATATGCGCGCGCTATGCAGAAAGTGAAACTGCCCAAGCAGGTTGATCCTGTCAAAAGTGCGACAATATGCTCCGATTATCGGGGAATTATGTTAACTGAAGATATGCCTCGATTGCTTGACGCAGTAGCGGACATTGCCGAAGAAATTGAGATTGAACTTAAGTTTAATAAAGACGAGCAGGGTCTTACTTATTTTCAAGGTCATATGGCAGCGTCAGCATCACTTCTGTGTCAGAGATGTAATAACGTCTTTGCTCATCAAATAGATGTGTCGTTTTGCTTCAGTCCTGTGCAGGGAACTGATAGTAAAGACCAGGATGAGCTACCGGACGCTTACGAACCGGTTGAGGTCGATGACCAGGGAGAAATCAATTTAATCCAGACGTTTGAGGACGAGCTGATTTTATCGTTACCAATTGTAGCCCTTCATGCAGAGGAGGATTGCCAAGTGAAACGCGATGAAATGAGTTTTGGAAAAATTGAACCGGCCGATGAGCGCCCAAACCCGTTCGCGGTTTTGAAAGAACTTAAGCGAGACTAGGAGTAAAATAATGGCTGTACAGAAAGTTCGGAAAACTCGTTCAAAGCGTGGCATGCGTCGTTCACATGATGCATTAAGTACTACGACTTTGTCTGTAGATTCGACATCAGGTGAGACGCACGTTCGTCATCATGTGACTGCCGATGGTTACTATAAAGGCAAAAAAGTTCTCTCACTATAATTTGAGAAAATTTTGAGCCGTCTGACCTTAGCGTTAGATATAATGGGGGGCGATCACGGCCCCCATATTATTCTTGTGGCAGCTCACAGCGCGCTGCAACAATATCCCAATTTACACCTCATTCTATGTGGCGAACAGCCCATTTTGCAATCTTGGTTTGAACAGCTACAGGAAGATATTTCTGTGCGTGTAGAGTTGTCTCCCTGTGCGCAAACTGTCCTAATGGACGAACTTCCCACTTCAGCGTTGCGTCATAAAAAAGATTCTTCTATGCGCAAGGTATTAGAGCTTGTTGAACAGAAACGGGCTGATGCCTGTGTCAGTGCAGGTAATACTGGGGCACTTTTGGCAATGGCCTTTTATGTGTTGAAAACCTTACCCGGTATCGACAGACCAGCCTTAATTTCTTCTCTTCCCACTCTTTCCGGCAACAAAGTGTATTTATTGGATTTAGGCGCCAACGTTAATTGCGATTCCGAAGTATTATTTCAATATGCGGTGATGGGCTCAGTTATGGCTCAACAGGTTGCAGGTTTAAAGTTTCCCAGAGTGGCATTGCTGAACGTAGGTGCGGAGCAAATAAAGGGCAATGACCAAGTTAAACATACAGCCCATATACTGGCTAATACACAAGGTATTAATTACATAGGGTATATAGAAGGTAACGACATTTTTACCGAAAAGGCTGATGTGATTGTTACCGATGGTTTTGTTGGTAATATCGCTTTGAAATCATGTGAAGGTTTGGCCAAATTGGTATTGGATGAAGTCAAGCTTGTTTCGAACCAAAATATCTTTACCAAGATACTGTCAAAAATTGCCTTGCCATTATTGCGAAAAATATATTTGCGAGTGAACCCCGACCAGTATAATGGTGCGAGTCTGATAGGATTGCGCGGAATTGTGGTTAAAAGCCATGGTAACGCCTCATCTGAGGCGTTTCTGTATGCGATACGTGAAGCCATACAAGAAGTGACTAAGCAAGTTCCGAATAAAATAAAAAATAAAATTGAAGCTGTGTTAATGGAGCGTCCCGAATAAATGAATTCTAGAATAATTGGTACAGGTAGTTATTACCCCACGGAAGTGCGCTCAAACGCACATCTTTCACTAATGGTTGATACTACTGACGAGTGGATCACCGATAGAACCGGGATAAAAGAACGACGCATTATTGGTGCTCATGAAACGGCAGCGACTATGGGAGTTGAGGCTAGTAAAAAAGCCATTGAAGCTGCCAATATAGATCCTAAAACACTTGATATGATCGTTTGTGCTACCACGAGTGGGCGCAACTCGCTGCCAAGTACTGCATGTGAGATACAAAAAGCATTAGATATCGACGGTATTCCGGCTTTTGATGTTGCTGCTGCATGTGCCGGCTATTGCTACGCGCTAAGTGTCGCAGATCAATATATCAAATCTGGAATGGCGAAACGTATCTTGGTGGTGGGCACCGACTGTTTAAGCCGCTTGATTAACCCTGCAGACAGAACCATGGTGATACTATTCGGAGATGCGGCGGGTGCAACTATAATAGAAGCAAGCGAAGAGCCTGGTATATTGTCTACACATATCCATGCTGCGGGTTCTTATGGTGATTTGCTGAGTGTTGGCAACCCTGAACGCGGCAATGAACAATCAGTTCATGATAATTGGGGTGTTATGAAGGGCAACGAAGTGTTTAGAGTTGCGGTAACTAAATTAAGTGAAGTTGTAGAACAAACTCTCGCGGCTAATAATATGCAAAAATCAGATTTAGATTGGTTAGTGCCACATCAAGCCAATTTTAGAATTATCAAAGCGACTGCGAAAAAGCTAGACATGTCACTTGATCAAGTTGTGATGACGCTTGAGCAGTATGGAAATACTTCCGCAGCGACAGTGCCTACGGCACTTGATACTGCAATTAGAGATGGACGCATTAAACGTGGTCAAAATCTGCTTCTAGAAGCCTTTGGCGGCGGATTTGCATGGGCTTCTGCTCTTGTACGTTATTAATTTATTTTTTAAGGAACCAGTATGACAAAACTTGCATGGGTTTTTCCAGGTCAGGGTTCACAGTCTGTTGGCATGTTAGCTGATTTGGCGGGGAAATATCCTCTTGTCCAGGAAACGTTTGCGCTTGCCAGTCAAACACTTGGCTATGACCTTTGGGACTTAGTTCAGAATGATGCTCAACAACAACTTGGGCAGACTCATATTACCCAGCCCGCATTATTGACCTCAAGTTACGCAATTTATAAAGTGCTAAGAGGATCAGGGATCGCGGATCCTGATTTTTTCGCAGGACACAGTTTGGGTGAATACTCAGCACTATTATGTGCCGGTGTTATAGAATTTGACGAAGCTCTCACTCTGGTTGAAGCGAGAGGCCAATTTATGCAACAAGCCGTGCCTGCTGGTGTAGGAGCAATGTACGCGATTATTGGTTTAAATGACGCAGATGTTATTGCGAGTTGTGAGCAGGCTGAAAATAAAACCAAACAGATTGTTTCTGCGGTAAATTTTAATTCTCCCGGACAAATTGTAATAGCCGGTAATGCAGAAGCTGCGGCTTTAGCCGCAGAGTTATGTAAGGAAGCAGGGGCAAAAAGAGCCTTACCTCTTTCTGTTAGCGTGCCATCACATTGTGCATTAATGAAACCCGCTGCTCAGCAACTGGCAGACATGTTAACTAAAATGAAATTCAATGCCCCTCGGATCCCTATAATCAACAATGTTGATGTAGCAATGCAGACAGATCCTGAGTTGATTAAGAGAGCTCTAGTTGAACAACTATACAGCCCCGTTCGCTGGACTGAAACAATACAGAGATTGAGTGCCCTTGGGGTACAAGACGTTTATGAAGTTGGCCCTGGAAAAGTATTAACAGGCTTAATCAAACGTATTGATAAATCCATGAGTTGTGAAGCAATTAATTCGGTGGGTTCTGTCGAAAGCATCATTTAGTATACTTTTGATGTTTATACCCAAATGACCTCAACATGCAGAGTTCAGCGGGAATTCAAATTGTCAAATACAAGGCATTTGTGTTGAGGCATAGTCGTTCTATGTCCAATACAAATAACGCAGTAGTTGGGGATTTGAAACCCGCCCGAAGGGAGCTTAGGCAGAAACCCAGTGCGGCGTTACAACATTTGAAAAGGGGATGCCATTCCCTACACGTTGTGCCTTGCCCTGAATTCCTGCCTAAACTCTGAACCAGCATCTTGAGGTCACTTGGGTATAATTTTATTAGCCAATGAATATAGAGAGAAAGACATGTCTGGATTAGACGGAAAAATAGCCTTGGTGACGGGTGCAAGTCGCGGTATTGGTAGAGCCATTGCTGAGCGATTGGTAGCAGATGGGGCGACAGTAATTGGAACTGCAACATCGGAATCAGGTGCACAAGCAATAAGTGATTATCTAGGCAGCAATGGTCAAGGTATGGTACTAAATGTCGCTCACGCGGACTCAATGCAATCTTTGCTAAGTGCCATAAATGAGCAACATGGCGTTATTGATATATTAATAAACAACGCAGGAATAACCCGAGACAACCTGATTTTACGTATGAAAGATCAGGAATGGCAAGATATACTGGATACCAATTTGACGCCAATTTTTCAAATGTCTAAAGCCGTGTTACGTGGCATGATGAAAAAACGACATGGCCGGATAATCAACATAGGTTCAGTTGTCGGCAGCACGGGCAATGGCGGCCAAGCAAACTATGCAGCGGCAAAAGCAGGGGTCATAGGCTTTAGTAAATCAATGGCTCGTGAAGTCGCATCCCGGGGGATCACCGTTAATGTGGTTGCGCCAGGTTTTATCGATACTGATATGACTAAATCATTGAGTGATGAGCAAAAAGAAGCTATTTTTAAGGATATCCCTGCAAACCGTCTGGGTGATCCAAAAGAAATTGCCGCAACAGTTGGATTTTTGGTGAGTGAAGATGCTGCTTACATTACAGGGGAAACTCTTCATGTAAACGGTGGGATGTATATGAGTTAGTAGTTCACTAAGAAACGTAATAGTATTACGTTTTGGTGTAAAGAATGTCCGTATTAGTTAGGCTGCAAGCGGATTGTAGGTCATTGCTCTAATAGTTTAGAGTGCAGCCGAGTGAAAAGATTAGACACAAAGCTTAACTTGCTTGTTAAAAATTTGTTTACTAATATAGGATCTAAGTGTGGTTTGACCAGCAAAAAAGTTTAGTGACATACTTGCAAGGCTTTAGTTAGGTGAATACACTACTCCAAATTTTATATCTAGCGACTTTTAAGGGATAACTAGAACTATGAGCAACATCGAAGAACGCGTTAAAAAAATCGTCATTGAACAATTGGGTGTTAAAGAAGAAGAAGTAAAACCAGCGGCCTCATTTGTTGATGATTTAGGTGCTGATTCTCTAGACACAGTTGAATTAGTTATGGCTTTAGAAGAGGAATTCGATACTGAAATTCCTGACGAAGAAGCAGAAAAGATTACGACAGTTCAATCTGCAATCGATTACGTTAACGCTCATAAAGACGCGTAGACTTACTAAAAACGGCTCTTTCTGAGCCGTTTCTTTTTACACATCTAAAACAATTCAATTTAAGTTCGGAGGCCAATGTGTCTAAACGTCGCGTTGTAGTAACCGGTCTTGGCATGCTTTCGCCTTTAGGAAATGATTACGTTTCCACATGGAATAATATCCTCGCAGGCAAAAGTGGCATAGGTCCAATTAACTCATTTGATGCATCATTGTTCACTACACATTTTGCTGGTGAAGTAAAAAACTTTGATGTTGAACAATATATTCCAAAGAAAGAAACTAAGAAAATGGATAAGTTTATCCAGTTTGGGATCGCCGCCGGAATGCAGGCCTTGGTTCATTCGGGTCTAAAAGTTACGCCAGAAAATGCGGAAAGAATTGGAGTTGCAGTTGGATCAGGTATTGGTGGCCTGGGACTAATTGAAGAAAATCACACGAGGTTAATGGAATCGGGGCCCCGTAAAATTTCACCGTTTTTTGTTCCAGCAACTATTACTAACATGATTTCAGGCTTTATCTCTATCATGGAGGGCCTAAGAGGCCCTAATCTGAATATTGTGACCGCTTGTACTACTGGTGTGCATAATATTGGTGTGGCGGCCCGCACGATTGCATACGGTGACGCTGACGGCATGCTTGCTGGTGGCGCTGAATCGTCAATCTGTCCTCTGGGTTTGGGTGGTTTTGCTGCGGCAAGAGCATTATCAACACGTAACGATAATCCTCAAATCGCCAGTCGTCCCTGGGACAAAGATCGTGATGGCTTTGTCATGGGCGAAGGCGCGGGCGTAGTTATGTTAGAAGAATATGAGTTTGCCAAAGCCCGTGGTGCGACAATTTATGCTGAACTTGTTGGTTTTGGTATGAGTGGTGATGCTTACCATATGACTTCACCTCCCGAATCAGGTGAAGGTGCGGCTAGAGCGATGAAAAATGCTTTAAATGACGCAGGGGTCAGTGCTAAAAATATTGGGTACATTAATGCCCACGGCACATCAACATCAGCAGGCGATATCGCTGAAGTAAGTGCGGTCAAAACAATTTTCGGGGATCATGCTAAAACAGTATTGGTAAGTTCAACTAAATCAATGACAGGTCACTTGTTAGGTGCGGCTGGTGCAATAGAAGCTATTTTCACCATTCTAGCTCTCCGAGATCAAGTTGCGCCTCCTACGATTAACCTGGATAACCCAGGAGAAGGATGTGATTTAGATTTTGTGGCTAATCATCCCAAAGACATTAAAATGGATTACGCCTTATGTAATTCTTTTGGGTTTGGTGGCACTAATGGTTCTCTTTTATTCAAAAAAGCCTAATCTTCGATTGTATTCCTATTTAGTATGCATGCAAAATAAGACCTTTGTTTCTTCGGGAACTCAGGTTTTTTTTATTAGCAGAATAAATTCATGATAGTTAATGGCCAATCCCAAACAATTCTTAGTCTTGCAGATCGCGCTATCCAATATGGTGATGGGTGTTTCACTACCATATCTGTGATCAATGGCAACGCCGAACTATGGGCCCAACATTTACAACGTTTAAAAAGTTCATGTGAACGTTTGCACATAAAGTTTGCTCACTGGCAAAATTTACAGACGGATGTTGAAAGACTCATTTCAGACAAGAATGATACAGTGCTTAAAATAATTATTAGTCGTGGGGAAGGTGGCCGCGGTTACGGAACACAGAACGTTAGTTCGCCAAATTATATTTTGACACTCCATGATAAGCCGAACCATTTTGAAAAATGGCAACAAGTTGGGATTTGCTTAACCTTAAGTCCAA
Source organism: Paraglaciecola sp. (assembly GCA_047622205.1). Classification (GTDB taxonomy): domain Bacteria; phylum Pseudomonadota; class Gammaproteobacteria; order Enterobacterales; family Alteromonadaceae; genus Paraglaciecola. The sequence continues at coordinate 4,929 of JBLHNW010000039.1, read as the reverse complement.
TAACCTTAGGTAAACAACCCTTACTCGCCGGTATCAAACATCTCAACAGGCTTGAACAGGTTCTAATCAAGCAATCCCTGGAACAAACTAATTACGTGGACGCAGTTGTGTGTGATACTGACAAGATGTTAGTAGAAACATCGATAGGCAACCTGTTCTGGCTTCAAGGCCAGGTATGGTACACGCCCGAGTTGATTCATTCCGGCGTTGAAGGGGTTATGCGTAACCATGTAATGGCCAAAATTAGAGAAAATAGTCACTTGAAAGTGACCGTTCAGGAAGTAAGAACAACCATTCGCAGTTTGGCAGATGCAGATGAAGTTTTTGTCTGTAATAGCCTTATGAAGGTAGTGCCAGTGACGCGTATTGACAATGATAATGGCCATTCTTTGGGTAGTTATAAAATTGAGCATGTTCGTCACATTCAACAAAGTTTGGGCGTTGCCTGTGTTTAATACGAAAAATTTAAAATTAATAAGGGCCGTATTATAAAATCACTTCTGTCAATAATGGTAGTTTGTCTCGTGTTGGTATTGATCGGTTTTTATCAAATTAGGGAACAGCAAAATCAAACTCTTAACCTTAAAGAGCCACAACTTCTGACTATTGTAGAGGGGCAATATGCTCATTCAATTTTAAATCAACTTAAGAATGAAGGGCTACTTACCCACAACATTGGCTTAAAGGTATTGCTAAAGTTTAAACCTAAACTCGCGAAAGTTAGATTAGGAACCTATCAGATAATGCCCGGAATGACAGGTGTCGATGTCTTGGAATTACTGAGCAGCGGGGCAGAAAAACAGTTTTCTATTAGTTTAGTGGAGGGCTTGCGATGGCGAGACTGGGTGACACAAATTACCCAACATTCGACTTTAGTGGTTTTACCTTCATTTGATGTATATATCGAAGAATTACAAAAAAATGTTCATGGAAATTCCCTTGAAGGTTGGTTAATGCCAGAAACCTATTTTTTTACAAATGGTGCTAACGCGACTGAAGTAATACAGCGCGCTTATGACGATATGTCTAACTACCTTAGTCAGGCTTGGGAAATGCGGGCCCTGGACTTACCGTATGAGACGCCATACGAAGCATTAATCATGGCTTCGATAATAGAAAAAGAGACCGCAGTTGCCTCAGAACGCCCCAGAATAGCGGCTGTTTTTGTTAACCGTTTACGTATTAATATGCGACTGCAAACTGATCCAACGGTAATTTATGGAATGGGTGAGAGCTTCGACGGTAACATCAGGCGTAAAGATCTTAGAAATTCAACACCTTACAATACTTACGTAATCAAAGGCTTACCACCAACACCTATAGCAATGGCGAGTAAGCTAGCGATTGATGCAGCATTGCATCCTGATACTACTGAAGAACTATATTTTGTCGCGAAAGGTGATGGTAGCCACAAATTTTCATTAACACTACAAGAACACAATCTTGCTGTGCGACAATACCAATTGAAAAAATAAGAGAGTACATGTTTGTCGAATATCAATAAGTCGTACACGGGTAAGTTTGTCGTTATCGAAGGTCTTGAAGGCGCAGGTAAAAGTAGTGCAGTTCGGATCATAAGCGAAACTATTGCTGCTGCGGGACATACCTTGATTAACACCAGAGAACCCGGTGGTACGCCGATGGCTGAAGCCATACGAGATTGTGTTAAACATGATTGGCGACAGGAAGAAGTCACCATCGAAGCTGAACTGCTTTTGATGTACGCAGCTCGGGCACAGTTGTTACACAACGTCATCCGACCGAATTTATTCAAAGGAAATTGGGTGCTGGGGGACAGACATGATATGTCTTCCCGTGCATACCAAGGTGGTGGTCGACAGATTGATGTTAACCTGATTGAGCCATTGCGTGAGATTACGCTCAAAGGTTTTAGGCCTGATTTTACCTTGTATCTGGATGTTGATCCGGTCGAAGGTCTCAAACGAGCGAGAGGACGCGGAGAACTTGATAGAATTGAACAAGAAGACATTCAGTTTTTTCATCGTACTCGTGAACGTTATTTACAATTAGCTGCAGAAGACGAAAATTGTATTGTGATAGATAGCATGCAAGTTATTGAGAATGTTCACCAGCAAATTAAAGAAGCTATGCAAGATTTTTTAGAGTAAGGCCTTATGTATCCCTGGTTAGTTCAACCCTATCAACAACTTTGCCAACGTCAAAAACAAGGTAAGCTTCATCATGCACTTTTATTGCAGGGTCATGAGGGTATTGGTAAAAATGAATTTGCCCAGTATCTAAGCCGATACTTACTTTGTTCTAACAAACAATCGGATAAAGCTTGCGGTGAATGTCAAGGGTGCAGGTTAAACGCCGCGGGTAGCCATCCTGATCTGCATATAATTGAATCAGAAAAACAGATAGGCGTGGACCAGATCCGCGATGCGATCAAAAAATTATTCGGCACATCACAAATGTCTGGCGCAAAAGTCTTGGTTATCTATGCCGCACATACGATGACTGAATCTAGTGCCAACGCCTTGCTAAAGACTCTGGAAGAACCGACTCCTAATACTTTTTTACTGTTGACGACCTGCAAACCTGAAAGACTGTTACCTACCATACTCAGTCGGTGTGAAAAGTTATTGTTAGCGGGACCGGATATGCCGACTTATACTAGATGGCTTGAGGGCTTAGGGCACGGAAAGGTTGATAAGGATTTTTTGCGACTTTATGCAAACTCACCATTAACGTTGTTAGATGAATTAAAGGAACAACAAACATTTACCTATCAGCAGTTTTTGCTTGGGATAGAGGGCATATCCAGTAATCAGAATAATCCCGCAGAGCTGGCACTCAATTGGCAAGAACACGCCGAAAAAGTAGTAAAGTGGTTGCAGTATTGGCTGATAGAACAGCTTAAACTGTTTCCTTCACAAGCAGATACGTTGTGGCCATTACATTCAGCCTGTGTGCTTGCGACAGAGCAACTACGTAACCCAGGAATTAATAAAAGTTTGTTATTAGCTAACTTGCTTCAACATTTAGTAAGTGAAAAAAAGTACGTCACCTCATTTCGTTAACAGGACAATATTTTGTTTGTAGATTCCCATTGCCATTTAGACCGTTTAGATAAAAGCCCCGAAGAATTGGCTGAGATAATTAGATTCGCTGAAAACCGCGGGATTGAGCATTTTTTATGTGTATCGGTTTCAGTAAAAGAATTCCCACAAATGATGGAGGCGATTAAACCCTTCAAAAACGTATCTGCATCTTGCGGAGTTCATCCACTGCATCAGGAGGATGCGTGTAGCTATGATGAACTGTTGGCGATGGCCTCAAGAGCTGATGTGCATGCTATTGGTGAGACGGGCCTGGATTATTTCTATAGCGCTGATACTAAAGCGGTGCAACTCTTGTCATTCGTTGATCATATCAAAGTGGCAAATGAATTAAATAAGCCATTGATCATTCATACCCGGGACGCGAGAGAAGACACTATCGAGTTGTTGAAAAAGCATAAATTGCCTACTATTCGTGGAGTATTGCATTGTTTTACCGAAACTTGGGAAATGGCTGAAGCAGCAATAGAGTTAGGCTTTTATATTTCCATTTCCGGCATTGTCACCTTTAAGACTGCAACTGAATTACAGGACGTGGTTAAGAAGATCCCATTGGAAAGACTATTAATAGAAACCGATTCACCCTGGCTTGCGCCAGTGCCTTATCGAGGCAAACAAAATCAGCCCGGTTTTGTGCGGGAAGTAGGGGAGTTTATAGCAAATTTAAAAGGTATAAGTGTTGAAGAACTTGCTGCAGTGACCACTAAAAACTTTTATGATCTTTTTGCGATTGAACGTAAATCAGTTTAGCTGATTTACGTTATCAAAAACCACAGCACTTTTTAAATTTTTTACCGCTAGCACACAAACAACTTTCATTACGCTGTTGTACGTAAACCCCAGAATCATCAAATATCTCGCCAGTGGTATAGCGCCATTGACCATCCTCTAAACGAAAATCTGATAACTCGTGAAGTTTATAGAATTCCTTTTCAGGTGCTCCATCAATCCGATAAAAAGCATTGAACTCCACTTGAGCGGTGTTTTTTTGCTCAATAAAACCTAATATTTCTAATTTTAACCACTGTGAGCCTTCGCCAGACTGCTGGAATTCAAGTAGCTGCAAATTTTTACGCTGTGCTTTTGCGTAGGTTTCGATTATGTAGGAAAACTGCTTGGTAGCATAAGCGCTATAACGAGAGCGCATTAAAATCTCAGCATCTTGACAAGTTTTTAAGCCAATAATATAGGGTTGGCAACATGCATCGAAAGAGATGTTTGAGCCGCAAAAACAATAGGTGCTGAGCGAATTCGTATTAGTTGGCTGCAATTTGGAATCTTTTTAATAGAGACAAGCCTTGTAGAATAACATAAGACTTTTGACTCTAATAATTTCTAAAGCGTCTAAAAAACACCTAACCGCACTCGGTTAGGTGAAACACTTCAGGATCAAGAGAGTGACCATGGACCCTTAACTAAGGTGCCTCGCTGCTGATTGTTAACCAGTAAATTAACCAAAGTAACATTGTACTGTATACAAAGTTGCTTAAGACGCAGGGTATTCATTTCGTCTAGTTCCATTTGTTCAACGAAAATTGTAGAAGATTGACCAGCAGTAATAATTTTCTCCAACCACTTTACAAGTAATGCCTTATGAGGTTTTGCAATACGAATAGCCTGTTGTTGTTTATCACTAAATATCAAGGTATCAGCTAACAAGTATGTCCATTTATGTTGCGGATTAAGTTGTTTAAGGCTACTCAGACGGTTTTGTTGTTGAATTGATACCTTCAAAAATGCTGATTGATCTTGTGCCGGAACGAATGCGTGTAAACTTGCCATGACCTCACCTTATTTAGTGAATATTTATACAGTGGTTGCATATACAGTAGTACTGTATAAATAA
>JBLHNW010000038.1:0-14365 GCA_047622205.1 Paraglaciecola sp. | reverse complement strand
TTCATCTAACAACTGTTGAATTAATTTTTTGTAGCGGTCAAACCGTTGAGTTTGATAATAAGGTCCTTCATCCCAGTCAAGTCCTAACCACTGCATACCTTCTAAAATGGCATCAATAGCGGCCTGTGTTGAGCGCTCGATGTCAGTATCTTCAATACGTAATACAAATTTCCCACCTTGGCTTTTTGCATACAACCAAGAATAAAGTGCGGTACGCGCACCACCAACGTGTAAGTAGCCCGTCGGGCTAGGGGCAAATCGAGTTACCACAGTCATGTGCAAAATAATCCTAAGGACGAAAATTGGCGGCATTTTAACAGTCAATTGACCGGATTAAAAAGGCTAATACATAGTATTATGCCCATACCACCTTAAAAAGACGGATTAAGTGGGAGTTATCGAGGGCATTGGTTTAACCCTTTATTCATAAAGACGTCATCATTCTGGTTTAAAGCGACTAAACGAACAGTTTTCAACCATTCAATTAAGAATTTCAAATTATGTATTGACAGTGCTTTACCCATACCTATAATAGCGCTCCACTTACTGGCGTAGCCAAGTAGATTAATTATCCCAGACGCTTAGCTCAGTTAGAAAAAGAGAAAGCATCACCGCCTTCACAAGAGAATGGCGAGGGTAACTGGTTCAAGCCCAGTAGAATAGTTTTATCCCGGACGCTTAGCTCAGTTGGGAGAGCATCGCCCTTACAAGGCGAGGGTCACTGGTTCAAGCCCAGTAGCGTCCACCAAATTTTTAAGTTATCGTGTAGTTTGTATCAATAACTGTTTTATCCCGGACGCTTAGCTCAGTTGGAAAAAGAGCGAGCATCACCGCCTTCACAAGAAAATGGCGAGGGTCACTGGTTCAAACCCAGTACAATAGTTTTATCCCGGACGCTTAGCTCAGTTGGGAGAGCATCGCCCTTACAAGGCGAGGGTCACTGGTTCAAGCCCAGTAGCGTCCACCAATTTCTTTTTTTAAAATCAAACCATACTCTCGCAAAACATCGCAGTTCTTTACGAACTTTTGGCAAAATTGACCCAAATAAATCGTTTTTTAGCCACTTCCTCAAAAAATACTGCGAACTTAGTTAATTCCTGCTTATTATTTTGTCCGTAGATACGATAACCTAGATCTATGCTTTCTAATTTGAAGTCACATGAACCCCACACTTGCTAAAGAAACAAAAGTCCTGATTGTCGATGATCAAGTATTGGCCAAAGGGTATATGAAATACTCTTTGGAAGAACTGGGGTTCAGCAACATTACCTATGTGGATAAAATTAACCTCGCACTTACTCAAATTAGACGCCAGCGTTTCGACCTGATCATTTGTTCCTACAATTTAAAACGTGAACAAGAAGGCTATTACTTTTATGATGAAATAAAACTCAATGGCGAATTACCATCCGGTACAGCCTTTGTTTTTATAAGCGCGGATACCACTTCGGATTTGGTTCAAAGCATTGTGGAACTACAGCCAGATGATTTCTTGGCCAAGCCCTTTACAGTTAAGGATCTAGATAGACGATTGAGTCGCGTCTTAGTACGAAAAAAAGCACTAAAAAATGTTTATCATTTTATTGAGAAAAAGCAATTCCCCAAGGCCTTGTCAGAAGTTGAGTTATTTTTGGCCGAACCGAAAAATTCCGAATTTTTCCCTTTAGCGTTAAAAATCAAAGGCGAAATACTACATGCATGTGGAAATTTTAAACAAGCCAAAGATTTTTACCTGGCGATATTAAAAGTTCAAACATTTACCTGGGCAGAATTGGGCTTAGTTAATGCCTATTTGCGCCTGGATGAAGATGAAGCAGCCGAAAAACTTGTCCTGCAGTTGGCCTTCAAACCTGATTCACAACTTGCCGCATATGATCTCTTGACTGCCCTGCAGATAAAACAAAATGATTTTGAAACTGCACTTGAATGTGTGCTGATGGCAACTGATATTTCTCCAAGAAATATACGCCGCCACAAGGCTGCAATGGACTTGTCACGTATCACTCACGACTATGAAACGCAATTTGAAGCTGCGAAGAAAATAGTTAAATTTGCCAAACACTCAATACATGATAAACCAGAAAATTATTTGAACGTTGCACGCGCCGGGATTGATTTTGCAATGACTGCTGACGAAGCTGATACGGAAAAGCTCGTAAAACAGGCGAATGAGTATGTCAAACAATTCAGATTGGCCTTCCCTAAAGCAGAACTGCAAGAACAGATAAAAGTGATTAATGCTCGCCTTCTTTATCTCGAAGATGAAAAAGAGAATGCCAAAGCATTAATGGAGCAACTAGTAGAAGACAGTTGGGAAAATGAAAATATTGATGCCTTGCTGGATAAGGCAAAAGCATTTCATGAATTAGGCATCCACGAGCGTAGTCAGGCGATTTTGGAACAAATAGAAGCCCGATGTAAGAACAATTCAGAACAGGGGGAAATTTTTCTACATTATATACATCAGGAAAAACAGGAAAAATCGTTGATCAAACAAAGTTCAAAGGAATTAAATAATTCTGCAGTTGAATTTTATCAAAAGGGCGACATTGAAAAGGCTATGGAAGTGTTTGCCCACGCATTTACCATCATGCCGAAGAATGCCGCAATTGCCTTAAATCTACTCCAGGCAATTGCTACAAGAGCCTCAGAGTTAGGCCTTTCTGAAGCAACAGAACCTGTTTTAAAAAAATGCATAAAAACTATTGAAAACAGCACCTTAAATGAAGAACAAGAAGAGCGTTATCATAAAGTTAGAAGTGTCCTGGATGGGATAGTTTAGGCGCTAAGTCAGTTTTGAAAATATATATATACCCGTGCTACCTCAAACTGCGCGTTTCAGAGGGAGTTTAAGGTGATTTAGGTTGGGCCTTCCAGGCCGGCTTTCGCTAACAAGGCGGTTATTTGTAGTTCTGGTACAATTCTGTTGTGGGGATTAAATTAAAAATAATCCATGCAGCGGTTGGTCGTTGGCGTCCGCCGGCTGGCGTCAAGAGGTCCGTGCCAACGCCCGCTATAAATCGCTTCCACCCCGTATTGTTCTGAATTTCGTATTTTGAAGTAACTTGGCTTTAAACATATAAATTCACTGAAATGGCATCACAGCAAATAACCTCACCCTATGCTGCGCCGACTAAAAGAGCTGTTTTTCGCCAAGCTGTTTTGGTAAATCAATTCACTGGTGTTTGTTCCAACTTTGGATTAAGTCCCTGCCTCACTTTTCAGTGACAACCTAGCTTGCCCTTTCTCGCTCTTATACCGGCAAAGCCCCAAGGTTAATTACCGTCTAGATAATTCATCACTTGAATATGTCCTGTAAGCTTAATATTAGAGTTTCAAAGGCGCGGGTATGGGGATGGATCCAATCAAAATGGCCTGCTCCCTCAAGTATTTTGAAAGGTAATTTACTCTGTGTTGCTTGAACCATCGGTACAATCACATCTGCGTCACCTTGTAACAACAGGTTATTGATATGCAGCGTCTGTTTGAGCGGGTTAGCACTATCATATTCCCTGGTCCTTTCATCATATGAGCCTGCCATGAACTGGCGAATAGCAGATTCGCAGCTATTGTCTCCTCGGGAATATTTTTCAATATCAGTTATTGCAGCCAGACCAATCACCGCCAAAACACTCTGGTTTTTAGCGCCCGCTAATAGGGCTAAATGCCCGCCCGCCGAATGCCCTGTTAACACTACTTTTGACAAATCGACTGGATAAGTTTTGAGCTTATGTATATATGAAATACCTGCTCGAACATCTGTGAGACTGCCGGGCCAACCACCTCCTTCATCACCAGTGCGCCTGTATTCAAGTGACCAAACCGCATAACCCGCTGCTGCCAAAGCGGTACTTAAGGCATAAGTGTGCTTGATATCATAGGCGTTTAACCAACAACCACCATGTATCAGGACAATGAGTGGAAAATCACTCTGGTTTTTTATATGGCTATGAGCAGTGGTGTCGACTTCAGGAGCGTCAGGTGGTAACCATAGCAAGCCATACTGTAAAGGGTCTTGCCCATAAGACAGTTTAAAATCAGCATTTGTGAATTCAAGATCAGTGACACTGGAATAACTTACATTACTTAAACTCGGCGGCTTTGCTATTTCTTTCGCATTGCCTGAAGCACACAGAAAAATTAGCGCTAAACACATTCTGGCGTATATTAATCTCATTATTTGTTTTTCTTATATAATCTAAGTAGAGCAATAGTATTGATAAAAAAAGAGCGCTGACAAGCACTCTTTCATTTATACCAGTCATCCTTGAAACTGCATGTTTGTTAGCTACACTCATTCGCCCCAATCACTTAGTCTACTAAGCTCATGGGGTCTCATTCATTTGCCGCCGCCATGCAATTCCAATGATTTTGGGTATATATACTTGAATAACGCTAGTTAGCGCCTAGAGCATCTCCACCGCCAGAGCCGTGGCTTCGCCGCCGCCGATGCACAGTGAGGCCACCCCTTTTTTCAAACCGCGCTGTTGTAGGGCATGTAATAGGGTAACAATAATTCGTGCACCAGAAGCGCCAATTGGGTGGCCCAAGGCACAGGCTCCGCCCTTTATATTGACTTTTTCTGCATCTAAATCCAACTTGCTGATCGCCAACATTGTCACCATTGCAAAGGCTTCATTAATTTCAAACAAATCTACGTCATCTTTCGTCCAGGCCGTTTTACTAAACAGTTTTTGCATCGCGCCGACTGGAGCCACTGTAAAGTTCTCAGGTTCAATAGAATGGGTTGCATGTCCAACAATACGTGCCATAGGCTGCAAACCAAGTTCACGGGCCTTACTTTCGCTCATGACCAACAGTGCTGCTGCACCATCCGAGATAGAACTGGAATTTGCCGCAGTAACAGTGCCGTCCTTTTTGAATGCAGGTCTCAAGCTTGGGATTTTTTCTGGTCTGGCATTGCCGGGGCCTTCGTCGTGTTCGACAAGTACTTCACCTTTGCGCGTAATGATTTTTACTGGCGCAATTTCATTCACGAAACTGCCCTCGCTAATCGCCTGACTGGCCTTAGACAAAGAAGCTAATGCGAATTCATCCATTTGTGTACGGCCAATGCCTTCATCATCCGCAGTCGCTTGGGCAAAACAGCCCATTGCTTGTCCATCATAGGCGTTTTCTAAGCCATCAAGCATCATATGGTCGAGCAATTGACCATGGCCCATACGATAACCAGTACGGGCTTTCGGCAACAAATAAGGCGCATTACTCATGCTTTCCATACCCCCCGCAACAATTACTTCAGCAGAGCCAGCTTTGATTAGATCATGGGCTAACATCACCGCTTTCATGCCTGAACCACACACTTTATTAATTGTCGTAACACCCGCAGATAATGGCAAACCAGCCTTAATTGCTGCTTGTCTGGCGGGTGATTGGCCTAATCCAGCAGGTAAAACACAGCCCATAATGACTTCATCAACGTGACCTGTATCAATAGCAGATGTCGCGGCTTTAATCGCTTCGGCACCCAGCTGTGTTCCAGTTAATTCAGAAAGGCTGCCAATAAACCCACCCATAGGGGTTCGCTTAGCAGCTACTATAACTACGGATTCATTACTCATAATTTCTTTCCTTTGGTTTTAATCTAGACTGTCAGTAAATGTACTGCCGGTAAATATGCTACCAGCGTACAAGATAGTGGACACAGGAGCACGTAAGTAGAATGATAAACTAAGCGACACAATTGACCATTTGTAACACTTACTTTACCTTTACTTACACCTTACGTAAACGTAAGGTTGTGGATACGCGAATTGCGAGCTATAAATTCATGCGGCCAAAGAATAATAACAATAAATAAGAGCAGAAAATGACTTCTATCTACAGTATTGGCGAATTAGCTAAGGCGCTGGACATCACTCCAAGGTCTATTCGATTTTACGAAGAACAAGGATTACTTACACCTCAGCGTAATGGTCAAAATCGTGTTTATCATAAAAAGGATAAAGTTCGACTAAAACTGATTTTACGGGGCAAACGTTTAGGCTTTTCTTTAGCTGAGACAAAAACTCTTTTTGACTTATATGACAGTCATCAAAATTCTCAGGTTCAATTGGAAGCCATGTTGCGCATGACACGAGAAAAACGTGTTTCTATGCGTCAACAATTAGACGATATAAAGATTTTGATGAACGAATTAGACGAAGTAGAAAGTCGCTGCAAAGAAGAATTAACTGAATTAAAACGAGGCAAAATAGCATGAACGCTCCTTACCCTACTCTAAATTTTGGTCTTGGTGAAGATATTGATATGTTGCGTGATCACGTATACAACTTCGCTCAAAATGAAATCGCACCATTGGCCGAAAAATCCGACCGAGACAATAGTTTCCCAAATGAATTGTGGCCAAAACTAGGCGAAATGGGGCTTCTTGGGGTCACCGTTGCCGAAGAATATGGTGGTTCAAATATGGGCTATCTGGCTCACGTTGTCGCCATGGAAGAAGTTAGCCGTGCATCAGCCGGAATTGGCCTAAGCTATGGTGCCCATTCTAATTTGTGTGTTAATCAAATTCATAAAAACGGTAGCGCCGCACAAAAAGAAAAATATTTACCTAAACTGGTAAGTGGTGAACATATTGGTGCACTAGCCATGAGTGAGCCTAACGCAGGTTCTGATGTTGTGAGCATGAAACTGCGCGCCGATAAACGTGGTGACCGTTATATTCTCAACGGCAATAAGATGTGGATCACCAATGGTCCGGATGCTGAAACCTTCGTAATTTACGGCAAAACTGACATTCATGCCGGCGCTAAAGGCATGACAGCATTTATTGTTGAACGCGGCACGCCTGGTTTTACCCAAGCGCAAAAACTCGACAAACTGGGGATGCGTTCATCTAACACCTGTGAGTTAGTTTTTGTCGATTGTGAAGTTCCGGCAGAAAATATTATCGGCCAGGAAGGCGGTGGTGTTCGGGTATTAATGAGTGGTCTGGACTACGAACGTTTGGTCTTGTCCGGTGGTCCCTTAGGGATCATGCAAGCCTGTATGGATTTGGTAATACCCTACATTCATGACCGTAAACAATTTGGTCAATCGATTGGTGAATTCCAATTGGTACAAGGTAAGGTCGCAGATATGTACACTCAAATGAATGCCGCCAGAGCCTACGTTTATGCAGTAGCTCGTTCATGTGATCGCGGTGAAACTACGCGCAAAGATGCCGCGGGTGCCATACTCTACTCTGCTGAGTTGGCGACCAAGATGGCCCTGGATGCAATCCAACTATTGGGTGGCAATGGTTATATTAACGAATTCCCGGCAGGTCGTTTATTACGTGACGCCAAGTTATACGAAATTGGTGCCGGTACTTCTGAAATTCGTCGCATGCTGATTGGCCGCGAATTGTTTAAAGAATCACTGTAGGCCGGGTATCTTTGAGAACTCGGTAAAACACGACTTACTATTGAAACATAGCGCTGTCAGACTGACAATTTGTTAAATGACAGCTGAAACAATGGAGCAACAACGTGCCCCGTATCACCAGTAAAATAAATATCAAGAACCAGGACTTTGCTGACAATGCTGCTCATATGCAGGTTCAGGTGGACGACCTCAAAGACAAGATTGCCCAGGTCAAATTAGGCGGTGGTGAAAAATCCAATAAACGCCATACCGATCGCGGAAAACTGTTGCCTCGTGAACGTGTAAATGCCTTATTAGACGAAGGCTCACCCTTTTTAGAACTATCTCAACTGGCGGCATGGCAAGTTTATGAAGACCATGTACCTGCTGCCGGATTAATCGTTGGCATTGGCAGAGTATCTGGCGTTGAATGTATGATTGTAGCCAATGACGCCACGGTTAAAGGCGGCACCTATTATCCTTTAACGGTTAAAAAACATTTACGTGCGCAAACCATCGCCGAGCAAAATAATCTACCTTGTATCTACTTAGTTGATTCCGGTGGGGCAAATTTACCGCGCCAGGATGAAGTATTTCCAGACCGCGAACATTTTGGACGAATATTCTTCAATCAAGCCAATCTGTCGGCGCAAAACATTCCACAGATAGCAGTGGTAATGGGATCCTGCACAGCAGGCGGCGCTTACGTGCCTGCCATGTCAGATGAGTCAATTATTGTCAAAGAGCAAGGCACTATCTTTTTGGCCGGACCTCCATTGGTGAAAGCAGCCACAGGGGAAATAGTCAGTGCCGAAGAACTCGGTGGTGGAGATGTTCATGCCCGCACATCTGGGGTTGTCGACCATTTGGCAAATAATGATCATCATGCTCTGCAAATAGCACGTGATGCCGTCGCCCGTTTGAATCGCAGTAAACCAATTGGCCTGGATATTAAACAAGCTGTCGATCCGCTTTACTCGAGCGAAGAAATTTATGGCATTATCCCTAAAGATAGCCGTCAGTCTTACGATGTACGGGAAATTATCGCCCGGGTAGTCGATGGCTCTGAGTTTGACGAATTTAAGGCATTATACGGCAATACGCTTATTTGCGGCTTTGCACGTATTTATGGTTATCCCGTGGGTATCGTGGCCAATAACGGGATTTTATTTTCTGAATCTGCGCAAAAAGGTGCACATTTTATTGAACTCTGTTCCCAGCGCAAAATCCCCCTGGTTTTCTTACAAAACATCACTGGTTTTATGGTTGGCAAACAATATGAAACCGGCGGTATCGCCAAACATGGCGCGAAAATGGTCACCGCAGTAGCCTGTGCGAAAGTACCTAAATTTACAGTATTAATTGGCGGCAGTTTTGGTGCAGGTAACTACGGCATGTGTGGACGTGCTTACGATCCACGTTTTATGTTTATGTGGCCAAATTCACGAATTTCAGTGATGGGAGGCGAACAAGCTGCAGGTGTATTAGCTCAGGTCAAACGAGAGCAGAAAGAACGCGTTGGAGATAGCTGGAGCACAGCAGAAGAACAAAACTTCAAACAACCCATTATAGACACCTACGAGCAACAGGGACATCCTTACTTCGCCTCAGCCAGATTGTGGGATGACGGTGTGATCGACCCGGCAGATACGCGATTTATTTTGGGCTTATCGATTTCAGCGAGCTTAAATAAGCCAATTGAGGACACCCGTTTTGGGGTGTTTAGAATGTAAGGATGAATGATGTAATGACAACTCACTCCCCAAGCGAAAACAAAGACGCCGTACTCTATAGTTTGGATCAACGCGGCGTTGCAACCGTTACCCTAAATCGCCCCCAGGTGCACAACGCCTTTGATGATCAATTAATTGCCCAACTGACCGACATTTTCAAACGTGTGGGACAGGATGATAATGTTCGTGTGATGATCCTCGCAGCTAACGGCAAGAGTTTTTGCGCCGGCGCCGATCTGAACTGGATGAAGCGGATGACGGATTACAGCTATGAGCAAAATTTTGCTGACGCCACAGCCCTGGCAAATATGTTTTTGGAGTTAAATAAACTTCCCAAACCTACAATTGCACGGGTACAAGGTGCAGCTTTTGGCGGCGCAGTAGGTTTGGTTGCCTGCTGTGATATGGCCATCGGTAGTAAACTCAGTAAATTCTGTTTAAGCGAAGTCAAATTAGGCCTTATTCCGGCCACCATCAGTCCCTACGTAATTGATGCAATTGGGGCCAGGCTTGCGCGCCGCTACTTTACTACGGCAGAAGTATTTTCATCTCGCCGTGCCAGACGCATCGGTTTGTTAAGTGAAGCGGTTACCGAAGAAGAATTAGATACAACCATTGAAGAACTGGTTGAACACCTTTTGAAAAATGCGCCCCTTGCCATTGCTGCAGCTAAACAACTGATATTTGATATACGCGACATACCAACGGGTGAAGCGCTATTAAGTTTAACCAGTTCACGGATCGCTGCTACCAGAGTATCTGAAGAGGGTCAGGAAGGCTTAAATGCCTTTTTACAAAAACGCAGGCCAAACTGGCGCGGAGAAGAATAAATGTTTCAAAAACTTCTGATTGCTAACCGTGGCGAAATTAGCTGTCGTATTATCAAAACCGCTAAACGCATGGGCATTGCTACCGTCGCTCTTTACTCCGATGCCGATAGTCAGGCATTGCATGTAAAAATGGCTGACGAAGCACTGCATATCGGCCCTGCCCCGTCCAAACAAAGTTACTTGCAGGTTGAAAAGATTATTCAGCTCGCCAAAAAAGTAGGCGCCGACGCTATCCATCCTGGATATGGTTTTTTATCGGAAAATGCTGAATTTGCGCGTTTGTGTGAGCAAAACAACATCATCTTTGTTGGCCCACCTGTCGCCGCGATAGAAGCCATGGGTTCGAAGTCGGCAGCCAAACAAATAATGGAAAAAGCCGCAGTTCCTTTGGTTCCTGGCTATCATGGCGAAGAGCAATCTGCCGAAATAATCAAAGGCCATGCAGATAAAATGGGTTATCCAGTATTGCTCAAGGCAGCGGCTGGAGGCGGTGGCAAAGGTATGCGCCAGGTTTGGAAAGCGGAAGAATTTCAACAGGCATTTGACGCAGCAAAACGTGAAGCGATGTCGAGTTTTAACGATGACATTATGTTGGTTGAAAAATACCTTACTCAACCTCGCCATGTGGAAATTCAGGTGTTTTGTGATAATCATGGCAACGGCGTATATCTGTTTGAACGTGACTGCTCCGTGCAACGTCGTCACCAAAAAGTGATTGAAGAAGCTCCAGCGTTTGGCATGACACCTACCCTGCGTTCGCAAATGGGCGATGCAGCATTAAAAGCCGCTAAAGCTATCAATTACAGTGGTGCTGGTACAGTTGAATTTTTGCTAGATGTTGATGGTCAATTCTACTTTATGGAAATGAACACCCGATTACAGGTGGAACATCCGGTAACCGAGATGATCACTCGTCAAGATTTGGTCGAGTGGCAACTACGTGTTGCCAGTGGTGAGCCCCTGCCCCTGCGTCAGGAAGAATTGCAAATCCATGGTCACTCCTTTGAAGCTCGAGTATATGCAGAAGATCCAGCTAACGATTTCCTACCTGCTACTGGCACCTTGAATTTATTACAACCACCAGTGGAATCTGAATTTGTCAGAGTCGATACCGGCGTAGTACAAGGCGATGAAGTATCGGTTTATTACGATCCGATGATCGCCAAACTGATTGTATGGGATGAAAACCGCGAAAAAGCACTGGCTCGATTAAGTAAAGCACTATCCGAGTATCATATTGATGGTGTAACAACCAATATCGACTTTTTGTACAATCTGGCAAATTGTCAGGCCTTCAAAAATACCGAAATCGATACCGGTTTTATAGATAAACACCATAGTGAAATATTTCTCGAAGATAAGCGCGACGTTGAGCCCTTATTACCTATAGCCGCCCTGTATTTGATGCTCAATCGCCAGGCCAAACAAAACACCGCCAACCAAGACCACTTTTCTCCCTGGTCGGCTAACAATAACTGGCGTGCCAACGAGACACACAGTCAACAGTTAACCCTGATGATCCGCGATCAGCCGCACGTTATTCAGGTGCAGCAAATGGGCTTGGGTCAATCAATGCATTATGTTATTACGACTGGTGAGAACAGCTATAAATGCCAGGGACAGGTGAGCGACAAACAACTGATTGCCACCATAAATGGACATAAAAGTAAGGCCACAATTGTTGCTCATGATCTCGGTTACTCTCTATTTACCCAAGGTAAGGCACTGAAGTTCAGCCAATTATTAGCTGATTTCGGCATATCAGATGACACCGAACATGGCGCCGGCTTTATCGCGCCAATGAATGGCACTGTCGTCACCTTATTAGTCGAACCTGGGCAATCGGTAGAGAAGGATCAAGCCTTGATGATCATGGAGGCGATGAAAATGGAGCACATCCTCAAAGCATCAGCTGCCGGAAAAGTCACTGAATTCTATTATCAACCTGGCGAACTGGTGGATGGTGGTGCCGAGCTATTGAGTTTTGAGGCAAATGAGCAAATAGAGGAAGAGAAGTGAGCGTCGGAGTCCTCCCCAAAACAGTCAAAATTGTTGAGGTGGGCGCCAGAGACGGGCTGCAAAATGAAAAAACCGTTATTGGCCTCGCTGACAAACTCTCCCTTATTGAAGAACTTAGTCTGGCGGGTCTAAAGGTGATCGAGGCAGGCAGTTTCGTCTCCCCCAAATGGGTACCACAGATGGCTGATAGTGCTCAGGTGTTTGCTTCACTGCAACGAAAAACCGGCGTTACCTACACTGCCCTTACCCCAAATATGCAAGGTTTCGAAGCCGCTCTTGCTGCTGGGGCCGATGAAGTCGCTATATTTGGTGCTGCATCCGAAAGTTTTTCACAGAAAAACATCAACTGCTCGATTGCTGAAAGTCTGCAGCGCTTTACGCCTGTAATTGCCGCTGCCAAGGCCAATCATATTAAAGTACGTGGTTACGTAAGCTGTGTTTTAGGCTGCCCCTATGAAGGGGATATTACCCCACAGAAGGTCGCAGAGGTATCAAAGCAATTACTTGAGATGGGGTGTTACGAAATATCTTTGGGTGACACCATTGGTGTCGGTACACCCCGCAAAACTCAGGCGATGCTTGAAGCGGTGCTTGCGCATATTCCAGTAAATCAGCTAGCGGTGCATTTTCATGATACCTATGGTCAATCGCTGGCCAATATACTGATCGCCCTGCAATTGGGAATATCAGTAATTGATAGCGCCGTAGCCGGTTTAGGTGGTTGCCCTTACGCAAAAGGGGCCTCGGGTAATGTGGCTACTGAAGATGTGGTATATATGCTGAATGGCATGGGAATCGAAACAGGTGTAGATATTAATTTACTGGCCAAAGCTGGCAGAAATATCATGCAAATACTAGGCAGAGCGCCCCAGTCAAAAGTGGCTCAGGTGCTGGCTAATTTAAGTTAAATTTTCCCTTGAAACCATCCCAAAACCAATCCTTTACAACTTCTTTAATATGCTGAATAAAAACCAGCTCTACAGTAATATGCCCACATGATAAATCTAAGCGCTGCAACTACCGGCAGTGCGGATGTGCTTTATACAGAGAGAATTACTGCATTCTCTGCAAAAGAAAGTCTGTCACTGACACTTTTGCCTTGTTAACATTACCAGCTAATTTTCTATTAGTATGTTGCTGCTCATTGCAACTCAGCAATCGCAGTTTTAGGAGTATCTTCATTGAATAAAAGTATCATTACTAACGGTTTAGCACTGTTAGTTGTAATAGCCGGTTTCACCTTAGAAAATCAAATGCTTAAAACGGTGGGCTTGTTTGCTGTATCGGGTGCCATCACCAATTGGCTAGCAGTTCACATGTTATTTGAAAAAATCCCTGGTTTATACGGTTCAGGTGTCATACCCGATCGCTTCGAAGATTTTAAATTGGGCATTCGAGGCTTGATGATGGAACAATTTTTCACCCAGGAAAATATTGACCGCTTCCTGGCTAAAGACGGCAAACACTTCGATTTGAATCTCAGCCCAGTTCTGCAAAAAGTCGACCTGGAGCCCACGTTTGATTCTCTGGTAGAAGTAATTAAAGAATCATCCTTTGGGCAGATGTTAGGCATGTTTGGCGGTGACGAGGCTCTGGAGCCCTTAAAACAACCTTTTATCGATAAGATGTTGTCATCACTACAAACAATCAGTCAGGATGAAAAATTTCTGGAATTGTTGCATCAGGAGTTAGAACAACCAGAAGTCATGGCAGAACTACGGGGAAAAATCACCGCGATTGTTGAAAACCGTCTCGATGAACTTACCCCACAATTGGTCAAGGAAATTATCCAGAAAATGATTAAAGAGCATCTGGGATGGCTAGTGGTATGGGGCGGAGTGTTCGGTGGTTTAATCGGCTTGCTGGCAGCAACATTGCAGTTTTAAGCATTCGAATAAGGGGTCGGAGTGAATTAAATGAAAATTCACTCCGACCCCTTTATGATAATTGCTCCTGCACAAAGCAGTGACATAAGTTGGACTGGAACATGGGCCTGCGTGCAAGAATCAAAGATATGAGAAACTCTTTCTGCAACTAATAGTCACAACCTGAAGTTTTTAGAAGATGGTTTAGACGCTGTCCAAATAGGTTCAGTTACTATAATTGATAACTTGCAACAATCGTTTTCAAAAGTAGATTATACGATTAAGTTTGCTTACGATTTAAATGAAGACGAGTTTATAAGCACAGCTAAATCAGTAGATTTTTTAATTGAAAGAGACGAATTGGAGGTGCTGCCGAGTGACCCCTCTTCTCTATTTCCTAGTATTGGCGAGACAGTTACTGGGAAAGTTGAAATGCTCTCTCATAATTTAATGTGTTCAATTTATCCCGATGGAATTATTATTGATTGCTCAAGAATAAATTAGTTGCTGGAACAATTACAAAAACACTCCTCGTAAGAAAATAAAAAAA
>JBLHNW010000037.1:0-14825 GCA_047622205.1 Paraglaciecola sp. | reverse complement strand
TGCCACTTCAAAAAACAATGCCTGAAACTCTTTCTCGGGAACATAACTGACAACCGGCGCTTCACTTTCGATGACTGGCTCTATCCCTTTTTCGGCCTCAACTCTGAGATCCTTAATCGGCTTAGGCGCAGAGTCTATTGGGAGCAGCTCTTCCCTAACCGGCCTTACACTCAAATCTTGTTTAGCAGTATCTAATAATCTGGCCACAGTTTGACGTGGTATATCCGTAGTGACAGGCTCTTCACTTAGCAACTCTGACATGTAGTTTTCCATTACATCTTCATTTGCAAAAGATCTACCACTCATTTCCGAGACTCCGTTGACATTAGATATTTCAATAAATTGGCATAAGCAAACACGCCTCTTGACCTGGGACAAAACACCGAAGGTGGACTTTGCGCCTGGCTGGCATCCCTAAAATGTGTATCAACCGGAATAACACTAGACCACAGATGTTCTTTATAAGTATCAGTCAAAATCTGATAGGAATCTGCTGCAGCATTGACGCGTTTGTCAAACATGGTAGGTACAATTGTATAGCAAAATGATTTCCCCAGGGATTTTTGCATTATTTCCATGGAATGCATCATACGCTCGAGGCCTTTTAAGGCCAAAAATTCCATTTGTACAGGTATAACAACTTGTTCACAGGCTGCAAGTGCATTGATCATTAACACTCCCAACACGGGTGGACAATCAATCAATGCATGATCAAAATCATCGGATATCAGTTCCAGTGCCCGTTTTAAAATCAGTCCCATTCCAGATTGAGTACCCAGTTTTCGATCAAGTGTAGCTAGGGCCATGGTCGCTGGCAAAATATAGAGCGAATCTAATTTTGTCGGGCAAAGGCAATTCAGAACCTTCTCTTTTGTGATTTCCTTACCACTTAGAAAAACATCATAAAGGCTGGCAGACAATTGTTCAGAGTCCAGGCCAAAATAATAACTTAAAGAGGCCTGAGGATCAGTATCAACCAGAACTACCCTTTTAGACATTTGCGCAAGCAGGCCACCTAGAGTTACTGCTGTGGTGGTTTTCCCGACACCACCTTTTTGGTTTGCAACCGTCCAAATTATCAAGCCTATCGCCCTATCAGTCTATTACTTACGTTCGTTTTTCAGTGCTAACAGACACTTCATTAATCTCTGAATTTATGCTGTTTTGAAATGGCTTACTGCAAAAATATTACGTACTGTGATCTGTTTAAAGTGGCCAGACACAGCCCACACTATATAAAATATTTAATTCATCGTTTCTTGTTTGATCATATTGGCAAACTCTGTCAAAGCAAAATTCTGTTCAGCAATATTGGCTACCGTAACCGCTAGCGGCATGCCATAAACTACAGAGCTTTGTTCGTCTTGCGCCCATATTTTAGCGCCTTTTTGATGCAAGGCACGACAACCTTCCCTACCATCAGCCCCCATTCCGGTCAAAATTATGCCAAGCACTTCTCCTTGAAATACCTGAGCAAGGGATTGAAATGTTAAATCTACACTCGGCTTATATGCTTCATTTGGGTGCTGCTGTGCATCCGAAATTTTAATTTTTGCAAATTTCCCTCTCCCCTCCACCTGCATTTGTCGGCCACCCGGCGCTAAATACGCAGCACCTTTTTCTAAGCGGTCACCGTCTTGGGCTTCTTTAACAGAAATATGGCAGGAACTGTTTAGACGTTCTGCAAACGCTGTGGTAAATGTTCCAGGCATATGTTGAACCAAAATAATTGGTAGAGGAAAGTTTTCAGGCAGTTCTACAAGAATTTTTTGCAGAGCTACCGGTCCGCCCGTCGAAGTACCAATAGCTAAACATTGATATTTTTTAATTCCGCCTGGGCGCAGTGTAGATGCAAATTTGCTCTGAAACTTTGAGGGTAAAGGCTTAGATAAAGTATTAACATCAATTTTCGAAGTCAGATTAGGTCTTGTTTTACGCGTACACAAGCTCTTAACTCGAGACTGCAATAGTGTCACGGCTTCCTGACGATTAACCGCGATGTCCTCAAATTTCTTAGGTAAAAAATCTAATGCTCCGGCGTCAAGAGCATCCAGAGTTGCTTTGGCACCAACGTGGGTAAGCGAAGAAAACATAATAATTGGCACAGGATTGTCGGCCATTATACGTTTTACGGCCTCTATACCATCCATTACTGGCATCTCAATATCCATGGTCACAACGTCCGGATTAAGGGTTCGCACCATATTAATCGCTTCCTGGCCGTTTCTCGCTTCTCCAATTACCGTAAGGTTGGGATCTTCATCAAGGATTTGCTTAATACGGCGGCGAAAAAAAGTTGAATCATCGACTACCAGAACTTTGTATACCATTTACGCCTTGTCCAAACCTCTAATTATATTTTATCTGAAAAAATCACAAGGCCTTTTTAGCCGCGTAATTTTTTAGTAGGCCAGGCACATCGAGAATCAACGCGATACCGCCATCACTGGTTATGGTTGCCCCCGCCATTCCTGGGGTGCCTTGCAGCAAATCATCCAAAGGCTTAATAACCACTTCTTCCTGACCAATTAGTGCATCTACAACAAAACCAATTTGCTGAGTACCAATCTGCACTACAACAACATGTCCCTTGCCTTTTTCGACATTATCCAGACTAAACGTTTTAGGTTGCAACCACTCTCGCAGATAAAACAGTGGAATTGCCTTCGAACGTACGATCATTGTAAGTTGATTATCAACCGTGTTGGTTTTGCTCACATCCATATTAATTATTTCATTAACGGAACCCAGAGGTAGAGCGAATGTTTGGCCTCCAATTACAATCATTAATGTAGGTAATATTGCCAGAGTAAGAGGTACTTTAATCTCAAGAGTGGTGCCTTTACCCATCTGAGAGTCAATTTTGACACTGCCGTTGAGTTGATTAATTTTGGTTTTCACCACATCCATACCGACGCCACGACCCGAGACTTCCGATATTTCTGTTTTGGTTGAAAATCCTGGGGCAAAAATGAGATTAAAGGCTTCGGCATCGGTCATTCTTGCTGCTGTGTCGGAATCCAGAACACCTCTGCTAATAGCAATATCTTTAAGTTTTTCAGGATCCATTCCCTTACCATCGTCTATAATGCTAAGTAAAATATGATCACCTTCCTGGGAGGCACTAAGTTTCACCGTTCCCATACTGGGTTTGCCAGCAGCTATGCGCTCTTCTGGCATTTCAATGCCATGATCGACAGAATTCCTAACCAAATGCACTAATGGATCGGCAAGAGCTTCAACCAGATTTTTATCCAAATCTGTTTCTTCACCTTCTAATTCCAGAGTGATTTCTTTTTTCAATGTGCGGGCCAAATCCCGAACAACCCGAGGAAAACGCCCAAATACTTTTTTGATCGGCTGCATGCGGGTTTTCATCACCGCACCCTGTAAATCTCCGGTCACCACATCTAAGTTTGCGATAGCCTTGGACATGCTTTCGTCACTAAGGGTTATCCCCAAACTTAATAGTCTGTTCCGCACCAGCACCAATTCACCAACCATATTCATAATTTGGTCGAGGCGTCGTGTATCAACCCTAACAGTGGTTTCACCCTGTTGTGGTGCTGATTTCTTTTCTTCTTTTTTGGCAACAACCGGCGTAGGTTTTGACGCGGGTTTGGGCGAAGTAACAGCAGGTTTTTGTTTCACTTGAGGTTTGCTGGCAGGTACTGAAGTGGCTGGTACAGAAGGTGCTGGAGCAGACACCGCTGGCGTTTCGGTACTTTCCGCTAACGCGGGCCCCTTCCCCTTGCCGTGAAGCTCATCTAACAGTGCTTCAAATTCATCATCGGTGATGTCACCACTATTTGTAGTTGCCGCTGGCGGGGGAGAATCTGTAATTACAGGTTCTTGTTCTCCACTAAATTGACCTTTTCCATGAAGTTGATCCAGTAAGGCTTCAAATTCATCATCACTTATATCCTGATCATCTGCGCTATCGGAGAGCGATGGGGCAGCGGGAACCGCGCTCGGAGCGCCGCTGCCATGCAACTCATCTAACAAGGCTTCAAAATCATCTTCACTAAAATCATCTGAGTCAGACGTCGCTGAACTTTTATTTTCTTGCCCAGTACTAGGTACTACTGCGTGACTCTCTTCAGGTGCAGTAACTTGGTCCTCACTTTCAGGCTTGCTCAAACGGTGCAAAGTATCAATTAGGCTTTTTTCAGCAGGAACCAGTGGCTTATTGGATTTGACCGCATCAAACATTTCCACAACTTCATCTGTGGCTTGTAAAATTACGTCCATTAGCTCAGGCGTTAGTTTGCGCTGGCCATTACGCATTACATCAAATACATTTTCTGCGCCGTGACAAATATCTACCAGTTCAGTAAGTGCAAGGAAACCAGCTCCACCTTTGACGGTGTGGTACCCCCTGAAAATTGCGTTCAACAAATCTCCATCTGTTGGATTATTTTCAAGATCAACCAATTGTTCTTGTAATTGTTCTAGAATCTCTCCAGCTTCCACCAAGAAATCTTGAAGAATATCCTCGTCAACATCAAAACTCATTTATCAGCTCCCCTCAAAATCCAAGGCTAGAAAGCAAATCATCTACATCATCCTGATCAGATACTACATCCTCGCGTGTTGCAGCATTTAGTATTGGTCCTTCTGCTTTAATACTATCGGCCTCAGAGGTTATTTTATTAGTGCTTTCATTTACTTCCATCCCACCAAACATTGTGAGCATATGGATCAAGTTATCTTCGACCTCTTTTACCAGCTCAATAACACGTCGTATTACCTGTCCGGTCAAATCCTGGTAACCCTGAGTCATTAATACCTCAGTCAAAAGTTCGTTCAACTTTGCGGATTCAGTCACGCTTTCCAGCAAAAAAGAATCCATTGTATGGCAAAGTTTATTAAATCCGCCTAATTCAAGTTGGCGAGTCATCAACTTCCTCCATTCCGGTAAGATAGAATCAACACCAGAATGCAGATTTTTAGCTATTGGCATACAGCTATCTACCAAATCCATGGTTTTATTCGCCGCCTCTTCTGTTGCTTCTATCACATACATTAAACGTGTTTGAGCATCAGGGATATCTTCGCTTGCCATATTGACAATACGTTCATCGAATTGAAAATTATTTAGTGAATCATGCAACTGCCGGGTTAACTTTCCTACCTCGGCAAATAATTGAACTGAATCCTGAGAATTTATTGCGTCGAGTAATTCTCGCGCTGACTCGTTGTCACCATTTTCAAGAAAAGTGACTAGTGACTTTGCATCTTCTAGCGAGAGCGGTGCTAAAGTAGGGCTGGTCATACAGTCTTTCCTCTTTTTCAGGGCAGTTTGAATTTATCAGCCTAAGCGTTCAAATATTTTTGTCAGCTTTTCTTTTAAGGTTCCAGCCGTGAAAGGCTTAATAACATAACCATTAACCCCAGCTTGAGCTGCGGCCACAATTTGTTCTTTTTTCGCTTCTGCAGTCACCATTAATACCGGAAGATGTTTCAATTTGTCATCAGCGCGGATTGCCCTTAACAAATCAATCCCTTGCATACCAGGCATATTCCAGTCGGTGATAACAAAGTCAAAATCGCCTTGTTGTAACATTGGCAAAGCAGTGCTGCCATCGTCAGCCTCTTGTATATTTGTGAATCCAAGATCTTTTAATAAATTCTTGATAATCCGACGCATTGTAGAAAAATCATCAACAACAATAATCTTCATATTCTTATTCAAAACCACCTCCAGTGAGGGTTCATACCCAAAACAATTGCTTAATCTATTTTTCGCTTATACGCCAGGATTGCATGCGAGACTTAAGTTTCAGCATGGCCTGACTATGTATTTGGCTGACTCTGGATTCACTCACATCCAGTACTTCACCAATTTCTCTTAAATTTAATTCTTCATCATAGTATAGGGACAATACTATCGCTTCTCTCTCAGGCAAAGTAGTAATTGCATGAGCTAAAGCCTTTTGAAAGGATCCTTGCAGCAGATCTTCAAAGGGGGTGTCCGATCCTTTGCTTCGCTCATCAGCAATAACGTCATCCGTTACACCAAGATCTTCAATTCCAATAATTTTACCAACATTAACTTCAGTTAACATTTGGTGGTACTGATCAATGCTAACATGCAATTTTTCAGCAACGTCAAAATCTCTAGCATCCCGACCGGTTTCTCTTTCGACCTGGTTTATCGCTTCCGTGATCGCTCTGCCGTTTTTATGCACTGAACGCGGTGTCCAATCACCTTTACGTATCTCATCAAGCATTGAACCTCGAATCCGTATACCGGCAAATGTTTCAAAACTCGCGCCCTTAGTTCCATCAAAATTTCGTGAAGCTTCAAGTAAGCCAATCATACCCGCCTGAATTAAGTCATCAACCAACACACTTGCCGGCAATCTCGCGAGTAAATGGTGAGCGATGCGTTTAACTAATGACGCATGACGTTCCACCAATTCATTTTTATCTGCTAATTGCTGATAGGCCGCAGCTTTACTATTCACCTGATATCGCCCACCGCTTTTTTACTTACCAGTTGCTCCAGAAAAAACTCAAGGTGACCACCTGGCTGACGAGGAATAGGCCAGTCAATAGCTTGTTTGGCGAGCTTTCTAATGGCTACTGCGGCTGGAGAACTAGGATAAGCCTCGACTATGGCTTTTTGTTTACGCACCGATTTACGAACGTTTTCGTCAAATGGAATCGTAGCAACCAACTCTAGAGCAACATCTAAGAAACGATCGGTCACTTTGGTCAATTTTGCAAATAACTCCTGACCTTCGCGAGGATGTCTGACCATATTAGCAACAATTTTAAACCTGAATACACCGTGGTCTTTGTTTAAGATTTTAATTAAGGCGTATGCATCTGTCAGAGACGTCGGTTCATCACAAACTACCATCATGATATCTTGCGATGCTCTGGAAAAACTTAAGACCATGTCAGAAATACCCGCTGCAGTATCGACGATCAACACATCGATTTGCGTGCGTAACTCTCCGAAGGCACGAATAAGCCCAGCATGTTCTGTTGGCGTGAGTTCAGTCATAGATTGACTTCCGGATGTTGCCGGAGCGATTTTGATACCAAACGGACCTTCCACTAACACATCATCCAGAGTGCACTCACCCGATAACACATGAGATAAGTTTTTTTCAACTCTAAGACCGAGTAAAACGTCAACATTGGCCAATCCAAGATCGGCGTCCAACACCATAACTCGTTTGCCTTGTTGCGCTAAAGATATGGCAGTATTCAGTGTAACGTTAGTTTTACCTACGCCCCCTTTACCACCAGTTACGGCTATCACTTTTATTAGTCGCGATTGATTCATGCGTCTTAAGCTACTTGCTTGATCCTCAATCATATTCCCACTGCTGAATTGTTCAATAAATTACCCGTAGTATGAATTAATCCATATTTTTTATAAAGCTTGGCAGCGCCCGATATTAAATATTTTGCTTCAGCCACTTTTAAATCCTCTGGAACTCTCTGACCATCCGTCACATAACTTATGGCCAATTTGTGTTCAATCGCTACACTTACTGCCTCTCCTAGGCTAAAACATTCATCTAATTTGGTGAATATACAGCCATGTAAGGCAATCTTTTGGTAAGCTTTTATGGTTTGTTGCATCACTTGATACTGGCAATTAGCCTGCATCACTAAATATTTTTTCATAGTACCACAGGAATTTTGATTTAAGGTATCTAACTGTTTGATTAAGCGGGTATCTCTTTGCCCAAATCCAGCAGTATCAATTAACACCAAACGTTTGTTTCTAAATTGATAAAGCAAATCAGAAATTTCACTGGCACTTTGAGCCTTTTTTACTGCACAACCAATTATTCGACCATAGGTTGCAATCTGTTCGAATGCTGCAATTCGGTAGCTATCGGTAGTGATCAGTGCAATTTGATCTGCCCCATATTTTTGTGCTGCCTGAGCAGCCAATTTTGCGATTGTAGTAGTTTTGCCAGTACCGGTCGGCCCCATTAAGACAACAACTCCTCCAGTCGACAAAATATCATCATTTTTTGTTTGTAGCCTATTAGCCAATAGTCTTAGAAGGAACAGCCAGGCTTGACGCTCATCAGCACTTTCCGGAGCATACGATACGACTTCTTCAGCCAGTGTTGAAGAGATACCCATCTGCTCCAGGCGCGAAACCAGATAACCGTGTAGAGGATGATTACGCTTACTATTTTGCTTGATGAGTCCCCCTACCTGAAATTGCAGCACATTGCGCAAAGAAGATAACTCATCACGCAACTCATTAATGGCAACGTGATCTGTACGAGTGTCGTTCGCTTGTTGTGGCTTCGCTGAAGAGTGCTTCTCAGCAGTAACCTTTTTGACAGGTGCCACATCTAATTGTTTAGCTTGTTTTTCTAACAAAGCTTTTAAGCTATCCGGGCCAGTGTCGCCAATTATTTCGCTTAAAGTAGGTGTTTTACCCTGTGGTGAAGTTTTGCGTTCGGACGTATTCTGTGCAACGGCTTGTTTTTTTGTTGGATCTTTATCGTAAGCTGCAACTATTTCTATCCCGTCAGCAAGCTTTTTATTAGACATGATCACAGCATCCCCACCCAATTCATCTTTAACTTGTTTGAGTGCTTCACGCATGTCTTTGCCATAAAAACGTCTAATTTTCACTTTATACCCCTCGGTGCCTTAGTTTGTGCCAGTTTATTGACCCACAGCACTAACAATTTTAATTTGTTTGTCATCAGGAATTTCCTGATAAGACAACACATATAAGCCGTTAACCGCATGCTTCAAGAATTTTGATAACACGGGTCTTAACATCCCAGACGTCAGCAATACCGCAGGTTCACCTGCTAATTCCTGCTGCTGGGATGCTTCATTTAATGAGACCTGTAACTTTTCGGCCAAACCAGGTTCGATACCTGCTCCATCTGCACCACCGGCCTGCAATGACTGGTGCAACATTTGTTCCAATTCAGGCGCCAATGTAATCACCGGAATTTCCGCTGCTCCACCGTTTATTTCTTGCACAATTAAGCGTTTCAAGGCAATGCGTACTGCGGAAACCAACACATCCGGATCTTGGCTTTTTGGCCCGTATTCACATAATGTTTGCACTATGCTGCGCATATCACGAATAGGAACACCTTCGTAAAGCATGGTTTGTAACACTTTTACAACAGTGCTCAATGGCAGTATTTCGGGCACTAAGCCTTCTACTAATTTAGGACTTTGTTTGGCTAACATATCAAGTAGTTGCTGTACCTCTTCGTGTCCAAGTAACTGATATGCATTGTTGGTTAATAATTGACTTAGGTGGGTAGCAACAACGGTCGCAGAATCCACAACTGTATAGCCTAATGTTTGCGCGTGCTCCCGTTGATTTCCTCTGATCCACACAGCATCAAGTCCAAATGCGGGATCTTTTGTCACGGTGCCTTCAAGTTTACCAAATACCTGACCAGGGTTTATTGCCAGTTCATCGTCATGGCTTATTTCCGCCTCGCCAACTGTAACGCCGAGCATGGCAATGGTGTAGTTATTAGGGCCAAGGTCAAGATTGTCGCGAATATGTACCGCGGGAATCAGAAAACCCAGTTCTTGAGATAATTTTTTACGTACACCTTTAATACGCGTCAATAATTCGCCACCCTGGGCTTTATCAACCATTGGAATTAAGCGGTATCCTACTTCTAAACCAATGGTATCGACGTGCTGGACATCATGCCAACCCAACTCTTTAATCTCTGCTGGCTGTGAAGTGTGCTCCGGTAAATTACGCGATACTTCTGGTTCTGCGGCTTCCCGCTGAGCTCGGCGAGAATTGTAATAGGCATATCCTCCAACCACGGCGCTGAAGCCTAAAAACGCCACGTGAGGCATACCCGGCACTATGCCCATAACAAATAAAATACCCGAAGTAATATACAATGCTTGTTGATTACCTAACTGTCTGGTCAACTCCTGTCCCATTTCCTGTGAGTCATTTTCCCGGGTCACAATTATCGCAGTTGCAACCGACAACAGTAATGATGGAATTTGCGCAACCAGACCATCACCAATAGTTAGTAATGTATAGATTTCAATTGCTTCCGAAAATGCTAAGTCATGCTGAATAATGCCAATGAAAAGTCCGCCAACGATATTTATCAGCATGATAAATAAACCGGCGACTGCATCTCCTTTAACGAATTTGGAAGCACCGTCCATTGAGCCATAAAAATCTGCTTCGCTGGTCACTTCAAATCTGCGCTTACGTGCTTCATCCTGATCAATAAAACCAGCGTTGAGATCCGCATCAATGGCCATTTGTTTACCCGGCATTGCGTCCAAAGTAAATCGAGCACTCACCTCTGAGATCCTTCCTGCGCCTGCGGTAACCACTTTAAAATTAATAATTAACAATATGGCAAATACCACAATACCCACAGCATAATTACCGCCAATAACAACCTCACCAAAGGCCTGAATAACCTTACCTGCAGCGTCTCCGCCTTCATGTCCCTCGAGCAGTACAATTCTGGTTGACGCGACATTTAGTGCCAATCTAAGGACAGTTGCAATCAATAGAACCAGAGGAAAGATTCCAAAATCAACTGGTTTTCTGGTGAACACCGAAACCAAAATCACCACTAATGACAAAGCAATATTAAAACTGAATAGAATATCCAACAGGAATGCCGGCATCGGCAGGATAACCATACCCATAATGGCCAACAAGACAATCGGCGCCCCCAATCCTGAGGTAACAGATTTGAAGATGTTCTTATTGAAGCGAGGTAGGTAGGAAGCTAATTCCATAGACAACGAATTTTTGACGGTTAGCGGATTTGAAATTCAATTTTGCAACATGCACGCCAACTCGCTGAAATAAATAATTTAGGAGTTTCTGAATTACATAAAAAGTGGCGCAAGCCTAAATACGGATTAAAAACTAAGCAGAATGATGTCACTAATCGACATCCACTAGGCTGTTCTGAATTGCGGGAAGGTATTAACTACTGATACTGAACAAGAAAAAGGATTAACACCAGAGAATGAAATGGCTGGTGCTAATCAATTAAAAAATAAGTTAATCGTTACTATGCAGACTGGCGTTTAAACCACCCCAACGAGATGAGTCTGTCACTATCGCTTCGACAGAACCCGTTTGGCTGTTGCGTCGAAACAATAAGCCTGACATGCCAGATAGTTGACGGGCAGCAACGATTTGCCCATCAGGCGTTTTCACCTTAGTGCCAGCTGTTACATACAAACCCGCCTCGACGATGCAATCATCACCAAGAGAAATACCAATACCAGCATTGGCCCCTAAAAGACTTCTTTCTCCAATCGCATTGGTTTGCTTACCGCCGCCTGACAATGTACCCATAATAGAAGCGCCAGCTCCCACATCTGAATTCTTACCAACAATAACACCGGGAGTGACTCTGCCTTCTATCATTGAATCTCCCAAAGTACCGGCATTAAAGTTTACAAATCCTTCATGCATTACAGTAGTACCCGAAGCCAAATGTGCCCCTAACCTAACCCGATCTGCATCGCCAATACGCACGCCTTCCGGGATAACGTAGTCTGTCATACGCGGGAACTTATCAATTGAAGTGATTGTTAAGTGATGATTTTCATTGGCAATTAAACTGCGCAACACATCAACATTTGCGGGTAAAACAGGTCCCGCGGATGTCCAGGCAACGTTGGTCAGTAAACCAAAGATACCTTCCAGATTAATGCCGTTGGGTTTGACGGTACCTTCTGATAGTAAATGTAAGCGTAAATAAGCATCTTCAATAGACACAGGCTTGTCTTCTATCGTGATTTCCAGTTCAACAAAATCACTCTTGATCAAACCCACCTTTTGCGCCAGACAACCGCGAGCGAGTTTATTGTTAGCGCGGGGGAACCACACATCTAAAGTTTTACCACTATCGACATCGATATAACGATGACCAACACGTTTGATTGTCATTGACTGTTCCTAAATTGGCTAAATTATTAGTTAAAAACTGATTGCGGGATTATGGCTTGAATCGGCCTGGTTAACAGCGACATTTTACTTTTACTTTAAAATATTTTTGAATAGCTAATGCAACAAAGATAACTCCATGAATATTTATCCGTTTGATATAGGATTGATATGTGACAGAAATGAGTATTTTGCTGACCAAATAGACGCCCCTATATCTTCGTCACAAACCAATAGAAAAAGGATCTTCTTTATCAGACACTTTTTTCTGCTCAGTGATAACTTGCTGAAGCCTAAAATTATACAAATTTAATTCAACGCCTCTGTTGGATGCATTGGCTTCTCTTGAATCAAATGCGCAAAGAGATAATATTTCCTCAAAATCGTTTTCTTGCCATAAATAACATAAGTCAAAACCAGTATGCATTATCGCTCGGCCATCTGTATTACTAGTAAATTTCGAATTTTTAGAAATATTACGTTTACTAAAATACATTTTGACTGACTCAGCCACGTCTGAATTAGGTCTTAACTTGTCAATAAAGCTACTGACTCTTATTTCAGATGTTGTCCGCCCAGTAATCTGCTGGATGTCTGCAAGGGACAATGGCTCGCCATATTTCTTTATTGCCGCCAATAGCACTTTTTCGCGCACCGGGGTCAGATCCAAATAAGCACTATCAATGCTGTAAGTGGAACCAATCTGCTCAATGAAACCATTTTTTTTATTAAATTTTAATTCTAGCAGTTGCTCAAGACGTGACTCCTGATAGGGCTGATAAAAACTGATTTTCACCTTACTGCTGCGACTACCACCGGTAATGTTGTGAATTCTCCCCCCTGCATCTACAAGAGAAATCGACTTGGCGAGTACATTGTCGCCAATATATATATCCTTTATGTCCAGATTTGAAATGCTGCCAAATACCGTCTGCTTATCGAAGCGTTTTAAACCTTTCTGCAGTTCCAGGGAATGATCAGTAGCATATCCATTCACCGCAAATACACAGCAAAGTAAGCAAATTAGTTTTGGCAATTTGTAGTACATAAGTTATTGGTTCACTCTTATCAAAATCAGACGGACAAAGCATAACACTATGCAAGCTTTAGCGAATAAAGCATTGCTTATTTTATTAAATTTTCGATATCTCAATAGATACGCGTAACTGAGGTCAAAAATAAAGATATGCAAGTAACACCATCTAATACTCTGTTATAGCCATGCTAGTTCATAATGACGGATTCAGCGGGAGTTTAAGGCGCTTTTAAACACGCTGGGACGTTACCACTGAGGCAGTATGGATATATATTAACAAACTGGAATTATCTGATTACATTTTTGTCGAAGGCGGGATACATCAATTTGATATGCTGACGTATATTATGTTGTCTCGCAACGGAACTTACACATGCTCAAAATTGCTCTACGTTTTATTCTGCCCACAATTGTTTTCATGGTCCATCAGAGTGTTTCTGCAGCAACAACTCCGCCACCATTCACTGTACACAATATTATTGCCCCTTTTAATGTGAGTCACCCTGTTGTAGCAGCCAATATTCTTCCTACTATGGGCACCGAATTATTAGTATTGGGCGTTAACGAATTAGAGCAACGATCATTAGCAATTTATAGTTTAAACGTGCAAACAGATAGCATGAATTTATTGGACAATATCTTGATCCCCAATAATATTTTTGCTTTTGATGTAGGTGAAGCATCTGAGGAAGGCATACAAAATTTGTTTTTTTTGAGTAAAAACATGATCTACAAATATGTACCTGGAACCTTGCCTCAAGTGGCTAATTTAGTCGAAGAACAGTCTGTATCTTCGATGTATTTGGGCAATTCTGCCAAAACGCTATCACCTCGAAATTTTGCCCGTGATGTTAACGATGATGGCAAAGATGATTTTATCGTACCCCACTTTGAACATCTGAATTTGTGGTTATCGGATTGTTGCAGTAAAAGACATTATCAAAGTTTACCTATTGCTGCTCACCTAAGGGTAGAAAATGACAGTGTCACGTTTGGTGAGACACAACTGTATTATGCTGACCTAACTTTGGATGGCAAAACCGATGTAGTAGTTGTGGAACAAGGCATACTAAACATTTATCCACAAGACCAAGGTATGCAGTTTTCGACTCAAGCACTGCAGGTAAATATCAATAAAACAATTCATGGCGTTAACTGGTGGGATATTGTTGAGGCCGACGGTCAAAACATGGATCAAAGTGAATTAACTCACCGAAATGTGGAAAAAATTGAAGATTTTAATGGCGATAATATTGCTGATATCGCCGTACGGTTCACTAAAAGCTCTGGAGTTTTAGATAGAGTAAACGATTATGAATTCTTTTTCGGTAAAGTTATCAACCAACAACTGACCTACTCTGAGCAGGCAGATACAGCGATTATTTCTGATGACACTTTATCAGACTTACAACTGATGGATTTAGATGCAGATGGCAAACAGGAAGTTATGCTGTCGTCTTTTGATCTGGGCTTGTCACAAATTATTAGCGCCTTACTGTCTGGCAGTATTGAACAGGACGCATTGATATTTTCGATGGATGAAAACAACCAATTCATCAAAAAACCGCTGGTTAGTCAGGAAGTAGAAATCACCTTTAGTTTATCTTCAGGTCGCAGTGGTGAACCTTTACTGAAAGTTGCAGATGTAAATGGTGACAAATTCAAAGACTTAGTATTTTCTGACGATGGCGACCAAATCCGTGTGTTGTTTGCTACACCAAACGGTAAACGTGCATTCGCCAGACGCCCTATAAAGCAAAAATTGAAACTACCAAAAAATGCGGAAAGTGCTGTTCAAAACGATTTAAACAACGATGATAAGGCAGATTTTATTTTACACCATGGTCGTTTAGATGGGACTGAAATGCT